>DASYBP010000473.1:0-18336 GCA_036500715.1 Rhodopila sp. | reverse complement strand
GTTGACGCTTTGACCGAACTGTACGAGGCCGTCCAGGAGGGCCGCGCCCCACACCTCGCCAGGATTACCCATGATGTGGAACTGGTTACCGGCCGGCCGCCACGCGCACTCCATGATTTCGTTGTGGAACATTTTGCCTCGATACTCCGCCCATCCGGTCGGTCGGATTGAGCACCATTGCCTTTCGGCCGGTAATTTCCCCTCCGCGGAAAACCGCTCTACGCTTGCTGAAGCGACCAGGAAGGGCAGAAAGTCACAATGCAACACGGGACCTACGAACACATCGCCGTCGATGTCGCAGGCACCATCGCCACGATCCAGGTGCGGCGCGGCCCGAACAATTTCATCGACACCGACATGGTGGGCGAAATCGCCGATGCGCTGGAGGTCTATGACCGCACCACCGACGTCCGGGCGATCGTCCTGTGCGCGGAAGGCAAGCATTTCTGTGCCGGCGCCGATTTCAGCAGCCGCGGGCCCGATGGCGTCGCGCGGGCCACGAAGCGTGGCCGGCATCTCTACAAGGAAGCCCAGCGGCTATGGCGTACCGGCAAGCCAATCGTCGCCGCGGTCCACGGCGCGGCAGTTGGCGCCGGTGTCGGTCTGGCGGTGATGGCGGATTTCCGCGTCGCCTGCCCCGAGGCCCGTTTTTCCGCCAACTTCACCCGCCTCGGCTTTCATCCCGGATTTGGCCTTACCGCCACCCTGCCCCGCCTGATCGGCACGCAGAACGCCGCCATGATGATGTACACCGGCCGTCGGCTGACCGGCGAGGAGGCGTTCAAGATCGGGCTGGTCGATTACCTCGTGCCGCAGGAGCAGGTGCGGGCAAAAGCCATCGAGGTCGCCACCGAGATCGCCGGCTCCGCGCCACTGGCGATCGTCGCCACGCGGGAGACGTTGCGGCGCGGTCTCGCAGAGGCTGTCGCCCAGGCCACCGAACGCGAATACGAGGAGCAGGACTGGCTGCGCAACACCGCCGACTTCAGGGAAGGCACCAAGGCGATGGCCGAGCGTCGATCACCGATTTTTCAGGCGCGATAGCTGATCATCGCGCCGGGACGCACCAGCTCGCCCGCTGCCTGAGTTCGAGCCTAGGTCGCTACCTTAACCGTTCGTTAATACCTCATCGCTACGACATGGGCTTCCAGAACGGAGGCTCCGGTGAGACAGTCGCTCCGCGTTTCACGCATCCGTTTCGCGGCGTTGATAGACGGGGCGCTGTGGCGCGCGCTGGTGTTCGCGCGGTCGCTGCAGCCTTACTCCCCGTGGGCCGGACGGCAGCTTCGCCGGTTGGTGCTCCTATTGTGGTGGACGGCCACGTTCCAGCTTCACACTCACGCCCGGTACTGGCTCCGGGCTCGGCGGCTCCGCCGGGCCGCGCCCGCTTCCATGCCGGTCGCGACGATCGACAGCGTGGATCCGCAAGGCGTGAATGTGCCGTTCTCCGCCGATCCGGTCGTATCTGTGATCATTCCCACCTACGGTCAGGTGCCCTTCACGTTGCGCTGTCTGGCCTCGATCGCCGAACACGCGCCGACGCTACCGATCGAGGTGATCATCGTCGATGACGCCTGGCGTGGTAAGGATGTGGCCACCATCGAGGCGGTGCGCGGGATTAGGCTGATCCGGAATTCGGCGAATCGGGGCTTCCTGCACAGTTGCAATAAGGCTGCTGCGGCGGCGAAGGGCCGTTATCTGCTGTTTCTGAACAACGATACGCAAGTGTTGGCGGGTTGGCTGGAACCGATGGTCGCGCTGTTCCAGCAACGCCCCGACACCGGCGCGGTCGGCGCCAAGCTGCTGTACCCAGACGGCCGCCTGCAGGAAGCCGGGGGCATCATCTGGCGGGACGCGTCGGGCTGGAATTTCGGCCGCCTGGAGGATCCATCGAAACCGATCTACAACTACGTGCGCGAAGTCGATTACTGTTCCGGCGCCGCGCTGATGGTCGAACGGTCCGTGTTCGACCGTCTCAGTGGGTTTGACCCGGCTTATGCACCCGCCTATTTCGAGGACTCGGATCTGTGCTTCCGGCTGCGACGGATCGGCCTGAAGACCTTGTATCAGCCAGCCGCCACGGTGATTCACCACGAGGGTGCGTCGCATGGCCGCGACACCGCCGTCGGCATCAAGTCCTATCAGGTGGCGAACCGGCGCACCTTCATTGACCGATGGGGCGACGTGCTCGTCGACGGCCACTATCGAAACGCCCAGAACGTCTTTCGCGCCCGCGACCGGGCGATGCATCGCAAAGTAGTTCTGCTGGTCGACCATTACGTTCCAACACCGGACCGCGACGCCGGATCGCGCACCATTATGGCGTTCCTGGAGGTGCTGCTCCAGGCGGGCTGTGTGGTGAAGTTCTGGCCGCATAACCTCAGCTACAGCCCCGGATACACCGAAACCCTTCAGGGCATGGGGATCGAGGTCCTCCACGGCCCCGATCAGGCCCCGTTCGAGAGCTGGATCAAAGCGGTCGGTGCCGAACTCGACGCGGTTCTGCTCAGCCGCCCGGATGTCGCCGAGGATGTTCTTCACCCGATCCGGCGGTACTCCCGTGCGCGGGTCGTCTATTACGGTCACGATTTACACTTCCGCCGCATGCGGCAGCAGGCCGAGATCACCCGCGACGACCGCCTGCTGCACGCCGCCGAACACATGCGAGAACGCGAACGGGCGATCTGGCGGCAGGCCGATCTGTCGCTGTATCCGTCGCAGGAGGAGGCAGCAATTGCGTCCGCCCTGCAGCCCGGCGCGGGCATCGGCATGATCGCGCCATACTGTTTCAGCGTGTTCGCCGCGCCACGCACCGCGCCGGTGGGGCAGGAGATCATCTTCGTGGCGGGCTTCGGCCATCCGCCCAACGAGGACGCTGCCTGCTGGTTCGTAAACGCGATCCTGCCGGCGATCCACGCCAACGTGCCGGGTGCCCGTCTGTCGATCATCGGGTCAAATCCGACCGCGCGGGTGCAGGCGCTTGCCGGCGACGGTATCGCGATCTTCGTTAATGTCACCGATGCCGAACTTGCCGCGGCCTATGGCCGGGCCCGCGTCGCGGTCGTGCCACTACGCTGCGGCGCCGGCGTCAAGTTGAAGGTTGTCGAGGCACTGCGCGCGGGCGTTCCGCTCGTCACCACGCCAGTTGGCGCTCAGGGACTGCCGGAATTGTCCAGCGTTGTGGCGGTGGAGGACGATGCCAAATTCTTCGCTGGCGCGGTCGTCGCCATGTTGCGCGATGACGAAGCGTGGGAGTCGCGATGCCGCGCGGCGGTGGAATACGCCAGGCAACACTTCTCCCGTGACAGTTTGACCGCGTCGCTGCTGGCCGCGTTGGAAGTTATTCCTCACGCCGTGACACCGCATTGCCAGCCAGAGCCTCCCATGGCTGGATGGGGTCCTCATCCGAGGGAGGAGATGCCGTGCCAAGCTGACCACAGGAGCGGAAGCCATTCCACCATCCTCGCGTCCGTCCCGAGTGGCTGACCAGGCTCACCGAGGATATAGTCGACCCGGCCCAGCCCATCATCGATTCTCACCACCACCTGTGGAAAGCCCGCCCCGACCGCTATCTGCCGGCCGACCTGGCCGCCGACCTGCGCACCGGTCACAACGTGCTGGCGACGGTATTCATCCAGTGCCGATCCGAATACCGGACCACCCCGCCTGAGGACATGCAGCCGGTCGGCGAAACCGAATTCGTCGCCGCCGCGGTCGGCGAATTCGAAAGCCGCGACCAGGGCCCATTGCGCGCCTGCGCCGGCATCGTCGGACACGCCGACTGCCTGCTGAGCGACGGCATCGACGCGGTTCTGGAGGCGCATATCGAGGCCGGCGGCGGCAGGTTCAAAGGCGTTCGCCACAGCGGCACGTATGACGCGGGCATTTAGCCGACCGTGCCGCCCGGCGCGCCCCTCGGTCTCTATCGCGACCCGGCTTTGGCGGGCCGACATGATCGAGTTGGCGACCTGTCCGAACCTGCATGTCAAGCTGGGCGGTTTGGCGATGAACGTGAGCGGCTTCGGCTTCCATCGCGAGATCTTGCCACCATCATCCGGCGAGATGGCCGCGGCTTGGCGTCCCTACGTCGAAACCGCGGTAGGCTGACCGCTGCATGTTCGAGAGCAACTTTCCGGTGGACAAAGGAATGTGCAGCTATCCGGTGCTGTGGAACGCATTCAAGCGCCTCGCCGCGGGCTATTCCGCCGACGAAAGGGCGACCTTATTCCATCGGACAGCCCAGCGGTTCTACCGCCTGCCCGCCGTCGGATGAAGCGCGCCAGTCCGTCCCCGTTCGGCGCAGATCAGACCCCGCCCCAGACCTCCCGCGCAACCTCCACGCAACGTGACAATTTCGCCCACTGCTGATCTTCGGTCAGCGTGTTGCCTTCCTCGGTGGAGGCAAACCCGCATTGCGGCGACAGGGCAAGCTGTTCCAGCGGCAGGTATTTTGCTGCCTCGTCGATGCGCCGCTTCAACGCATCCTTGCTTTCCAGTTCGCCGGTCTTGCTGGTCATGATCCCCAGCACGACCATCTTCTTCCCGCGCGGCACAAAGCGCAGCGGCTCGAACCCGCCGGCGCGCTCGGTGTCGTACTCCATGAAGTAGGCATCCGAATTGATCTGGTTGAACAGCATCTCGGCGACCGGCTCATAACCGCCGGAGGCCACCCAGGTGGAGCGGAAGTTGCCGCGGCAAAGATGCATCGAGACAACCATCCCGTCGGGTTTCGCGGCAATCGCCTGGTTCAGCAGGTCGGCATAGATAGTCAAAAGGTTGTCGACATGCTCGCCGCGCGCCTTCAGCATGGCAATCTGTTGCGGGTCGCACAGATAGGCGATGTTCACCTCGTCAAGTTGCAGATAGCGGCACCCGGCGGCGCCGAACGCCGCGACGGCCTTGGCGTACGCCGCGCCGAGGTCGGCGAAAAACGGGTCCAGGGTCGGATAGATCGTCTGGTCGATCGCCTTCCGCCCACCGCGGAAATGCACGACCGAGGGTGACGGAATAGTCTGCTTTGGCACCGCGGTTCGAACATGACCGGCGAGAAACTGGTAATAGTCGATCATGGTCGGCTTGCTCCAGCCGATTTTGCCCTTTACCCGCAGCGAGTGTCCGATCGCAACACCGCCATGGAACAGGATTTTCTGTTCCGGTTCGTAGATCTCGACGCCGTCCAGGCCGCCGACGAAATCGAAGTGCCAGTAGGCCCGGCGGTATTCGCCATCGGTCGCCGCGCGCAGACCGATTTCCTCCTGCCTAGCGATCGCCGCGGCGATGCACTGGTCTTCGACCTCTCGGAGCGCGTCGTGTCGCCGGGTGCCGGCTTTCCATTTCGCGCGTGCCTCCTGCAGCACCTTGGGACGCAACAGACTGCCGACGTGGTCAGCGCGGAAGGGCGGAGTCGAGCGTGGGGTGGTCATGGCGGGTTCTCCTGGCGAAGGTTAGATCCACCGGGTTCGATCGTGTCGGGAAACGAGGGCCGGCGCCTACAGGCGTCAACCATAGCCACCCGATTTGCAGCAGCCTACCTGCTTAGATCGGGCAGGTGATACTGGCGCACAGATCGGCCCATCGCGGCCCGGGTCGGGCTACCCCGATCATCGCCAGCACTAGCTCACAGCGCCGTCAGGTGGCTCCGAAGCCCTACGAGGCCCGCCACATCAGCCGGTCGAACCGCCGCGCTCAACGACGAATATCGCCCGCATGGCCCGCGAGTGGAGCGTCGCGATCCCGATCCAACAGTTTCGCCAGCTGAGGAGAAGGAGGAGCAACTGAACGCCATGACCACTATTTGCGCGCCAAACTTGCCTGGCTGGGGCGCGGCGGTACAGCGGCCAAACCGAGCCTCTTGCACTATTCCCGAGGGAGGCGCCCCCTGCCAGGGATTCCAGACGCCGCGCCGCTGAAAGCGGACCATGGCAACGATCTGACCGTTCATGTGGGATGTCGCCCAACGGCTTTACCCAGGCACTCTTTCCGATACGTCCAGAAGCTGGACGTCGGGCATCGCCACGATCGCGATCGTCCTGGTCATCTGACCTCCACGTCTGCCTGGGACGTACTATGGCAGGAAATTGCCCTATCACGTCGATTGCGGACAGACAGGTCCGGACGCATCTTCTAGCTCAGAATTTTTGCAAGGAGGCTCTGATGACAGTGACAGTCCAAGGGGTCGGCATCCCCGACAGCAAGCTTGCTCGCGAGATAACCGAACTGGTTCGCGATACGGAATCGCCGCTGCTGTTCCATCATTCCAGCCGAGTCTATTACTGGGGTGCGTTGGCCGGGAAGCGCCGCGGCCTGACGTTTGATGCCGAGCTTCTGTATGCCGGCGCGATGTTCCACGATCTGGGACTCACGCCGCGTTACCGCACCCCCCGCGAACGATTCGAGGTCGACAGCGCAAATGCGGCCCGCGACTTCCTGCGCAGCCATGGAATCGACCAAGCGGAGGTCGACACGGTCTGGATTGCGGTAGCACTGCACACGACGCCCGGTATTCCGTCGCACATGCATCCGGTCGTGGCACTGGTGACGGCGGGGGTCGAGATGGATGTGCTGGGCATCGCACACTCGGATTATCCGGACGCCGAACGCAACGCGGTGGTGCGCGCCCATCCACGCACCGAGCATTTCAAGGAAGACATCATCCAGGCCTTCTACGAAGGCAACAAGTTCAAGGTCGACACAACGTTCGGCAATGTCAATGCCGACGTTATTGCCGACAAGGACTCCGGCTTCACGCCCATCAACTTTTGCAGTGTGATCCGTAGATCGGCGTGGCCCGGCTGACCCCGTTGTTCCGTGGGGCCGGCCGATACGCGGCGGGCCGCACGGGTTGTTTCCCGACAAGAATTCAAGGAACTGCTCCAGGCCGATCCAGCCTACGGCACGGGCGTCGCGCGGGTCCTGATTCGCCTCGGTTAGCGGCGATCAATACCCTCCCGGCAGTACGATCACCGTCGGCATCGGCGGCAGCGTCTCACGCGAAACGTCCAACACCTGACTGTTGCGTACCTCGATCGCGTACTTGTCGCGCTCCAAGGCCAGGAAACGCGCCAGCACGCTGCGCGTGAAGTAGTGCATCGGCAACACGATGCCCGGCTGAAGCTAGCCCACCACGGCGGCAGCGTCCTCCTGGCTCATGGTCCATTCCCCCTCGATCGCGACCATCAGATATTGATCTGGCCCAGCGTGTTCAGGTCGGCCCGTTCCAGTAGATGATGCAGGTGACTGAGATGCGCGATGCACAGCCCGCCCGTCTCGAACAAAAAGACCGAGTTTCCATACCGCTCGGTTCCCCCATCCCAGGTGCGGATGTTGGTGGGAAGGTTGGTGACGTGCATGTCGTGGACGGTCAGATCAACCACCGGAACCTGGCCTTCCTCGGACCAGCCGTGCAGGACATGGCCGATTCGGGGGTCAGGGCTCAACGTATAGTGCGCGCCGTGCGCGTGGTTCATCGTCGCGATATCCGGCGGATCAGACGGAACATCGAGCCGTTGTAGTCCGTCACGGCGCGCACCCCGGCCGGGGAGGCGATCTGGAAGCTGGCGTGCCCCAGGAAGGTGATCTCGACCGAGTCGTCCGCCGCGACAGCCCGCCAGATCCCTGGCGTTCGCAAGGCGACCGGCGCAAAGCCGGCCTACGCCGTCCATGGCGCCAGGACAGCGAGACACAACACAACGGCTCGTCGCATCCGCCACCTTCCCAGCAGGTCCAGGGGCAGCATGCGGCCGACGCGCGAGTTGATTCAATCCCTGCGCGCCTGTAACCCCGACCGGCAATGATCGAACTCTCGCCCGCGCCAGCCTCGTTGCCGCTCGGCCGCCGTATCTACGCGATTGGTGACATCCACGGCTGCGCCCGGCAACTCGACCACCTGCATATCCGAATCGCCGAGGACCTGGCGCGAAGGCCCGTTGGATCCGCCCTGTTGCTCCACATTGGCGACTACGTGGACCGTGGTGCCGACACCGCCGGTGTGATCGCCAGGCTGGTGGACGGCTGCCCGATCCCTGGGATGGACATGATCAATCTGATGGGGAATCACGAAAGCACGATGCTGGATGCCCTGTCTGGCGAGCGGGCCTCTGGCACCGACTGGCTGTTCGCCGGGGGCAGGGCGGCGCTCGAGAGCTACGGCATCGATCCCGACGGACCGCGCGACCAGTGGGCCTCCCTGATCCCGCAACCCCATCAGGCGTTTCTTCGCAATCTGATTCTGATGCACCGCGAAGGTGGCTATGCCTTCATCCATGCCGGCGTGCGCCCAGGCATCCCGCTTGAGGAGCAGGCGCGCGACGACCTGCTCCGGTCACGCCAGCCCTTCCTCTACTCAGAGGTTGATTTCGGGGCCGTCGTCGTACACGGCCACACGCCGGTGAAAGTTCCGGTCGTCCGCCACAACCGCATTGCCATCGACACCGGCGCGGTGTTCGGCGGCAAGATGACCTGCGTCGTGCTTGAGGTCGGCACGCTTGGCTTTCTGACCGCCGACCCGTTGGATCCCCCGGTATCTATCGCCCATCGGTAAAACTGGCCCCGCGGCCGCGATAGCGTGGCGCAACAGGCTGCCGTGCCCAGGTTTCGGTGCACAGGTTTCCCTGGCGCCCGCTTCCTGCTAGCTAGCGCGCCCCGGAGACCCACGCACGCCCATGTTCGATTTCGCCTGGTCGGAGATCCTGTTGATAGGGGCGGTCGCGCTGATCGCGATCGGGCCGAAGGACATGCCGGCCGCTATCCGGAGCGTGTCGAGCATGATCAAAAAGGCGCGTCGCATGGCCGCCGAGTTCCAGACCCATGTCGATGAGATGGTACGCGAGGCCGATCTTGGCGACGTTAAGAAGGCCTTCACCGACATCCGCAATCTCGACATCGGCGGCGCGTTGGAAAAGCACATCGATCCTGACCGCTCGATCCGCAACACCTTCGCCGAGGATCCGTTCAAGCCGACCTATCCGACCGCCGATGCCTCATCCGCCGCCGCGTCGTCCGCCGATGAGGTCTCCACCTTGGAGGAGATCGCGCCTGCAACCAAGGAGGCGATCGCTGAGCCACCGCCGCCGCCAGAACCGGCAAAGCCGGTTGTGCCGGCGTTCATACCGCCCGGCCTGGTGCCGCCGCCCGCGCCGCAGGCGGCTGCTCCGCCCGAGGCGCCCGCTTTCATTCCCCCCGAAGTCGTGCTGCAACGCCGGTCCAAGGCGTAGGCAACCCTTCTGATCATCGGAAAGCCGAACGTGGCCAGACCTGAGGACGATCCGATTGACGACAAGCCGATGCCATTGCTCGATCACCTCATCGAGTTGCGCCGCCGGCTGATTTGGTCGGCCGCGACCTTCCTGATCTGCTTTGGCATCGCCTACTACTTCTCAGGTAGGATTTACTACTTCCTGGCCGAACCGCTGGCCGCCGTGCTGCGTCAGCAGGGCAACCCGGACCCACATCTGATCTACACCCAGCTCTACGAGGCGTTTTTCACCAAGATCAAGGTGGCGTTTTTCGGCGGCATGTTCGTGGCCTTTCCGATGATCGCGGTGCAGATCTGGTTGTTCGTGGCACCCGGCCTCTATCGCAGCGAGAAACGCGCCTTGTTGCCGTTCCTCGCCGCCACGCCGGTGCTGTTCGTTCTCGGCGCCGCCCTCGCCTACTACTTCGTCTTCCCGTTCGCCTGGAAGTTCTTCGCCAGCTTTCAGGACCCGGTCGGCGGCGGCGGCGTCCCGATCGAGCTTCTGCCCCGGGTCAGCGAATATCTCGACCTGGTGATGAAGCTGATTTTCGCATTCGGGATCACGTTTCAGCTTCCGGTAGCGCTCACATTGCTGGCAAAAGTAGGGATTACCAGTTCGGCGCAACTGAAGAAGTTCCGTCGCTACGCCTATGTGGGGATGTTCATTATCGCAGCGATCCTGGCTCCGCCCGATGTCATCACCCAGACGGGGCTCGCCCTGCCGTTGATCGCGCTCTACGAAATCTCGATCTTGAGCGCCCGTTGGGTCGAATCGAAGCCAGTCGAGGTCTGAGTTTATGCACGATATCCGGACCATCCGCGCCGATCCGGCGGCCTTCGATGCGGCGATGGCGCGGCGGAGGCTGCCGCCGGTCTCGGTGGAGCTGATGGCGCTGGATGCTGACCGGCGAGCCGCGCAGACCGCGCTGCAGGAGAAGCAGGCGCGCCGCAATGCGCTATCGCGGGAGATCGGCCAGGGCAGGCGCACCGGTGCCGACACAGCCGCCCTGGAAGCCGAGGCGACCGCGCTGCGCGGCGACATGGACGGCCTGGAGAAACGGACGCCCGAACTAGACGGCGCAATCCGTCGCATCTTGGAAAACCTGCCGAACGTCCTGGACCCCCTGGTTCCCGACGGTCCGGACGAAACCGCCAACGTGGTCCTGAAGCAACGCGGCGAACCGCGGGGTTTCAATTTTCCGCCGAAGCAGCATTTCGACCTCGGCGAAGCCCTGGGGATGATGGACTTTGGCACTGCCGCGAAGCTGGCGGGCGCCCGCTTCACCGTGTTGCGCGGACCGCTGGCCCGCATGGAGCGGGCGCTGGCGCAGTTCATGCTCGACCACCACACACAGGAGCGCGGCTACCAGGAGACCATCGTCCCGTCGCTGGTGAACGCCGCCACGGCATACGGCACGGGCAACTTGCCGAAGTTCGAGGAAGACCTGTTCAAGACCACCGACGGCCGCTACCTGATCCCCACCGCCGAGGTGCCGCTGACCAATACGGTTGCTGGCGACATCGTGGCCGAAAAGACCCTGCCGATGCGGCTGACGGCGCTGTCCGACTGCTTCCGCAGTGAGGCCGGATCGGCTGGCCGCGATACTCGAGGCATGTTGCGGCAGCATCAGTTTCGCAAAGTGGAAATGGTATGCATCGCTCATCCCGGCAGAAGCGGCGAAGAGCATGAATGGATGACCCGCTCCGGCGAGATGATCCTGGAGCAGCTTGGGCTACCCTATCGGCGGGTGCTGCTTTGCAGCGGCGATACCGGGTTCGCTTCCAGCCGTACGTATGATCTTGAGGTCTGGCTGCCCGGTCAGGGGATGTACCGGGAGATCTCCTCCTGCTCGAACTGCAAGGACTTCCAGGCGCGGCGAATGAATGCTCGGTTTCGCGGCGGCTCCGACGGCAAGACCGTCGCCTATGTGCACACATTGAACGGCTCCGGCGTCGCCGTCGGGCGTGCGCTGATCGCGGTCATGGAAAACTATCAGCAGGAGGATGGGTCGATCGTCGTCCCGGACGTGCTGCGGCCTTACATGGGCGGGACGGAACTCATCGCGGTGTAGACAAGGCCACTCGTTGCGCTTGCAACGTGGCGATGGCTTCCAACTGACCCGGATCATCCGGCGGCACGACCAGCAGAGCGTCGTCGACGCCCAGGTCTTCCAGGCGCCTGAGCCGATCCTTCGCCTCTTGCTGCGAACAGAGCAGCGAGATCTTTGGCACAAAGGGGATCGGCAACGCGGGCGGGGCATCACGGAAGTCGGTAAAGATGTTCGCCACCAGCACGCGCTTGCCACCAGCGTCGCGGAACATCTTCAAGCCGATCGCGAGATCCTCCCATGACGTGTGGATCCCGGACGCAATCCAGCCTTGCAGCGTTGCCGCCAGATTGATCCAGCGCTCGCTGCGCCAGGCGCCAAGAAGCACCGGCGGCCCGCCCTCGGTCCCCGGCCACATCGACAAGGCGGGCCCAAAAACCGGCTCGCCCGCCCAGACCTGTCGCATGGTGCTCAGTGACTTGGGCAGCATTTTGAAGCGCGCGTCGAAGTCGGCCTCCACGGCATCGAAGTCATGCCTGGTTGAGCCGCTGCCGACGCCGAATCGGAATCGACACTGTGACAGCGCGCTCAGCGTTTGCACGCGCTGGGCAAGTTCGACCGGATGACGTAGCGGCACCTGAAGGACGCAGGTGCCCAGTTCGATCCGCGACGTCTGAGCGGCCAGGGCACCGAGAAGAATAAGCGGATCGAGCGTCGGCTTGCCGCGTCCGAAGGCGTCCGTGACCCACAGGCCGTAAAAACCGAGCGTCTCGACCCGCCGGGCGACCGCGGTGACATGCGTCGCTACAGCCGTTCCGGATTCGCTCGCGGACGGAATGCTAACGATCCCGATGCGCATGCTTTTGTGTCCTATTATTGTCCAGTGAACCTGGCGGGCCGCTTCTCGCGGAACGCGGCAATGCCTTCCTCAAAATCGCGGCTCAGGCCCGCCTGGCTTTGTAGTTCGGCCTCCAAATCGAGTTGATCGCTGTAGCTGTTCTCCATTCCTTGCCAGTACATCTGCCGGATCAGGCCTAGCGATCGCGGGCCAGCGGCAAGGCCACGGGCGAGTTCCATGGCCTTTGGTATCAGCATATCGTCCGCTTCCATCCGGTTGATCAGGCCCCACGACAGGGCCGTCTCGGCGGAAAGCCGTTCCGCGAGCAGCGACAGTTCCACCGCCCGTGCCATTCCGATAAGGCGTGGCAACAGCCACGACGAGCCGCAGTCCGGCACCAGCCCGATGCGTGCAAAGGCCTGCAGGAACGATGCAGACTGGGCGGCGATGCGAATGTCGCCGCTCAGCGCCAGGCTCATTCCGGCGCCCGCGGCCATGCCATTGATCGCGGTGACGATCGGGATGGGCAGCGCGCGCAGACGCAGGAACATCGGATTGTACCAGGATTGCAGATCGCTCTTGGCCTCGCCTCTGGCCTCGGCAGCCCGGTCGCGCAGCGGGCGGTCAGGATCGTTCAGATTGGCGCCAGAACAAAACGCGCGCCCCGCGCCGGTGATCACCAGGCACCTTGCCGAACCCGATTCGACCCGATCCATGGCGATCGCCATATCCTCGCGTAGCTTCTGGCCAAAGGCGTTTAGGACGCTCGGGTCATTCAGCGTCATGACGGCGACATCGCCGCTGGTTTCTAGAATTACTCTGCCGTGTTTCATCGTCAGTTGTCCTTCGTCCGGCTGCGGGCCGGTTCAGGGCACTACGCTAACAGCAACACGCATGAACACCAGGGTGGACGGAATGGTGGACGCGAACGAGCGGCACTACTGCGGGTGCTACGACCAGGTCGCGATCATCGCATTGAGCTGGCTGGAAGCCGAGCTTGACTGCGATCTGATCGTTGCGGAACCATGGCGTTCTTGTTGACCGAGACCTCGCGCCGCCCTGACCGAAGCATTGCGCGCGGTTCCATTTCAGAGGAGCCGGTGCGTTCGGCGACGACGTATCATTGGCTGGACGGTATTTCATCGCCGAGAAAGCCCCGGCGGCAAGTGTCTTCAATCGCGCGGCGCCAAAGGATGAAGTGTCGCAGGTTCGATGTCTTTGGCGCAGGCAGTGCAGCGAACCAGCCTTTGTCTGTGCGAGCGACAGTTCGGACGCGACGCTGGTTCTTGGACCACCATGCCGAGGGGGCGGCGTTTCAGCAGGCACCGATGCGGCTTTATTTGACCGAGGACTTTCACGAGGCCGAGCCGATTCGCCGGCCAATGAGCGAAGGCGGTGCTGACCTTGCTAAACGCCGCCTGGAGCGATACGGTCCATAGACGCTGAGAAGGAATGTTGTTGCGTCGAACGAGGCAATGACTCATGGTTGCTGCCGCGTCCATCGCAAAAATGGAAAGCGTGAATTCCTTTTAAGAGACAGTCACGCCCAAGGCATTGTTCAATAAAAGAGAATGCCGCGTCGCTTCACTCAGTCAGTGTCGAATGCTATCCGCGGCCCGGGGCCTTGCGACCACCGGCTTTGCGACCTGCTTTCTTCGGTGGCGGTGCGACAGTACGGCTGCGGCCTAGGCCCATCTTCTTTGCCAGCGTAGAACGGGTCTCCGCATAATTGGGTGCGACCATAGGATAGCTTGCCGGCAGACCCCACTTCGCCCTGTACTGATCGACCGTCATGTTGTGTTCGGTCATCAGATGCCGTTTCAGCATCGTCATCTGCTTGCCGTCCTCGAGGCAAACGACGTAGTCCGGAAACACTGACTTGGTGACCGGAACTGCGGGTTTAGCGGCCTCCACCGGAGCGGCCACTTCGCCCACACTGGCCAATGTCTTGTAGACCTCGCGAATCAGGCCCGGCAGATCCTCAACGGACACCGGATTCTTCGTCACGTGAGCACTTACGATCTGAGCCGTTAGGCCCAACACATCTTCCGCCATATATTTCTTTCCCGCAACTCAGTGTGGCTAATATAGGACGGTTTGGTGAATAGCGCCATAGTCATTTGCACATTTTTCTGAACCATGGCCGCCGCGTAATGCGGTCGCAATTGTGGGCGACGGAATTAGCCCAATCTTGCACTGAACAAGAAGTTCAACCCGGAAGAAGGAACAGCAAAGCAGCGGGAAAGTTGCCGCCGGTAAACGGCGCCAGCAGGGAATCGGAGCTGTCGCCACCGAACCCAACCCTGCGAGAAGGTCCGTCTACTGCGGCTTTACAGCGGACCGTCAACAGTCCGTGGAAGACTGCGGGCACCACCGCCCATGTCCGTTCTCCCGGATCGATAGTGATTGAACCGTACCGCAGCAAGGCGATTGCGTAGCCAGTTGAACCCGTCAACCGACTCGACCACTGATGAGCGAAGTCGCAATCCTAACCGAACCCCACGCGCCGCACAGCTTTACCTCGCCTTTCACACCTGCGTGAAACACCGCGCGCCGCTTGGCCGCATCACCGCGAATCGGTCGGCAGTATCGACAGTGTCCAAGTGACAACTGTAAGTTCGGAGTCGGAGGCAAGTTTCCAAGCCAGACTGATGCACGAGTTCGCCATACCATTTCGCATGCACCTTGCGGCCAAGAACACCGAAGCGGATGGCGCGAGATCTGTCCCCTTACCTGACTTGATGCGCGATCCGCGCCATGCCGCATTGCCGTTACCATCGCAACGATTCGCTCATCACCCAACCCGCGCCCGCGACTCGTCACGCCGCGACGGCGCAGCCGGCACGCCGACCCTTCAGGCTCGCATCAGGCCTGCCATCGCGGCAACGTTCTCGCTGTCCGGAAATACCCGCGCCAAACCGGCGGCGTCCAACCCAAGGTGCCTACTCAGGATTCCCTTCGCAACCCCCCGGAGGTCCAGCGTCGGCGCCAGGTCGCGGTTCTCCAGCAACTGACCCGGCCCCAGGCCCGGCCAGGTCGCCTTCACCCGTCCGCCGGCGATGGCACCCCCCAGCACGAACGCCACCGTTGCCGTGCCGTGGTCGGTGCCTTTGGTGCCGTTGACCCTGGCGGTGCGCCCGAATTCGGTCATCACCAGCACCGCCGTCTGCGCCCACGCTGGACCCAAAGCGGTTTTCAATGCAACCAGTCCCGCGTCGAGCTGTTTCAGTGGCCCGTTCAGACGGTTTACCTGCGCCGTGTGGGTATCCCACCCGCCTATCTCCAGCGCGGCGATGCGTGGCCCATCTGGTGCGCGCAGCATTTCTCCAGCCGAGTGCGCGAGCGTCGGGAAGGCGCTTTTGTCCTTCGGTTCTTCCTCGCCCGTCATGACCGAGGCACTGAAGCCGCGCGCGCGCAATCCTTCCGCCATCGCCGGCCCGGTCACCGGGTCCGACTGATTCAACGCAGCGATCGTCGCATACAGGTCCGGTGCCGGTTGGACGAATCCACGTGGTGCCCAGTTCGCGATCACCGCCGGCCCGCGCAACAGCAGCGGCACCGCCACCCCGACCGCGAGTGCTTCGCCGTCCGGCCGCGAAGTTCCGGACGCCGGCAGCGACCCGACAGCGCGATTGAGCCAGCCGCTGGTCATACGGTAATCTGCTCCGGACTCCAGATAATCCTGAGCCTCGAAATGGCTGCGAACGCGATAGCAGCCCGCAACAGCGTGTATCGCCAGCACCTCGTCGTCTTTGTACATCTCGTGAACACCAGCCAGCGCGGGATGCAGCCCGAAGAAGCCGCCCAGGTCCAACAGCCCGTTCGCCTGACCTGGCGCGGGCGGCACGAGCTCACCGCGCAGCGTCGCCAGATCGGGATCGCCATAGGGCACGACGGCCGCCATACCATCCAGCGCTCCGCGCAGGATGATAACGACCAGCCGCTTTTCCGTCGGTGCGGATGCCAGTGCAAGGCTCGCGCGGCCGAGGCTGACGCTCGTCGCGAGTCCAAGCAGAGCGGTGCGGCGGGAAAGGTTCATCGGGTCAGCGCCTTTGGAATTCGGGACTGGTCAACAGCAGCGTCATCGCATCTCGGCGCGATCCCGCATGGCGGATGGCCTCGCGGGTTTCTGCGCGCAACAGCGGGCCGAGGGTGTTATCGGCAACCTCAACCACGTCCCGGCCGCCGACGCGGGCGGCGAACGCGCTGGCCCAGTCGATCCGGCGCAGCAAGGCCTCCGGCGCGGCCCAGTCGATAGCGCGATCCGGCCAGCCGTTCGGCGCGGGCGGGCTCCAGAACGGCTGGCCCAGCCCCGCGAGAATCCCCAGCAGATTCGGCATCTCATCCGGTGGCACGTCCAGCGCCCGAACGCTGGCGATGACATACTCCATTGGCGTGCGCAGCTTCGTCGCTGGTTGCCAGGCGGCGGGCAATTTGAGCAGCGCGGCCGATGCCGTGAAAAGATCGCCGTTGGTGTCCCGCAGCACAGTTTCGATTACCCTCACCGCATCCGGCGGCGGGTCGTCGGCGACGAAATGACAAACCAGCTTGGTCGCCAGGAACCGATGCGTCGCGGGATGGTTGGCAAGAAACGCCAGCGCGGCGATTCCGCCGGCCTCGTCAGGCGGGAACTGTTGCTGCAGGACCCAGTGCACGCCAGGCTGGTGCGCGAAGGGACGGTAACGGAAACCGGGCGGGTCGGCTTTCAGGTCAACCGACCACCCGGTGAGGATTTTGGCGAACGATGTGACATCTGCCTGCGTGTAGCCGGCCAGCGGGCTGACAGTGTGCAATTCCATGCATTCCCGAGCCAGGTTCTCGTTCAGGCCGCGATGTGTGCGCTGACCCAGCGGGCTGTCCGGACCGAACGATGTGGCATTGTCCAGATAGAGCAGCATCGCTGGGTGGCGCATCACCGCCAAGACCATGTCGCTGAAGCGGCCGATGACATGCGGGCGGATCGCTTCCTCGACGAACGCGGCCGCGACCGCGGTACATTGGCCACGGCGCAGCGAAACAGTGAAGTGGTTGGTCCAGAACCAGACCAGCCGCTCGCGGAACGGGGACGGGGTAGTAATCGCATTTGCGATCTGCGCCGCCGCCTGAACCTTGAACAGCGCTCGGGACCGGGATTCACCCGGCGGAGGCTTTGTCGCACGATCCTCACGCAGGGCTGTGAGGCCGGCAGCCGTAGTCGGCGGCTCGTCCAGCCGGGTCGGGTCGGGCTGTTGCAACTGGTCCAGCAGCCATGCGGCTGGATCGGATGGCAATGGCTCGCCGCCCCGGCGGCCGAGGCCGAAACGCACGAGAGCCTGGGCAGTAAGAATCTCCATGCTGCACACTTTAAGCGCTTGACCTGTGTCGAACTGTGATAAATCGTTTGGCACGGTCGCCGCGGCTATGCGGCATTGAATTCGCGCTTGCTTATTCGCAGGCAAATTCGCACTTGCAAAACGGCGCTCGCTGTCGCATTTCCGGATCACATAACCGGCCGAAGCTTGGCCGGCACCGTGGGCGGGCGCGCGGGGTTCATCCCCGGATCCAGCGATGGGTCACGCGCCCTTTCTGATATGCCCGCCCGCTTGCTCTAGGAGGTTTGCCGTGTCTGTTACGCCACTCGACAGAATTCGCAACATTGGAATCACCGCGCATATCGATGCCGGGAAGACCACCACGACCGAGCGGATTCTGTATTATACGGGTGTTTCACACAAGATCGGGGAGGTGCACGACGGCAACACCACCACCGACTATATGGAGCAGGAGCGGGAGCGTGGCATCACCATCACCTCTGCCGCGGTGACGTGCGAGTGGAAGGACACCCGCATCAACATCATCGACACACCTGGTCACATCGACTTCAACATCGAAGTTAACCGCAGCCTGCGCGTGCTGGATGGCGCCGTCTTCATCATCGAGGGCGTGGCCGGCGTGCAGCCGCAGTCCGAAACCAACTGGCGCCTGGCAGACCGCTATAAAGTGCCCCGCATCATCTTCATCAACAAGCTGGACCGGACCGGTGCCGATTTCTATCGCGCCTTCGCCACGCTGAAGGAGAAGCTGGATATCGTCGCGCTGCCGTTGCAGCTGCCGATCGGCGTGGAAGACCAGTTCCTGGGCGTGGTCGACCTGGTCGAGATGAAGGCGATCATCTGGGAAGGCGGCGAGTTGGGCGCGAAGTACCACGACGAGGAGATTCCCGCGGAGCTGGCGGAGCA
>DASYBP010000472.1:0-1819 GCA_036500715.1 Rhodopila sp. | reverse complement strand
ACGTTTTATTGGGAGCGTCCTTGGCAAATGGCGATGAAGCGGTGGCTCCAGAGGCGTCGGCAGGTCGGTTTCGGTCAAATTGTCGGTTCGACGGGTCTTCCGTCTTCATGACATTGGGTTCTGTCTTTGCGTCCTGGGACTTCAGCTTCCACCCGAGTAGACCGCGGTTAAACGGTTTTTTTAAGATGGCCATCAGTTCGAATCCCCTCAGCTGCACCAGGAAGTCGGCGCAAACCGACGTGACTTCCCAGGGTCAGAAATAACCCGACATTTCCAACCCAACAACCCGAAGCAAATCGCCCGCGGTTCATGGTCTCCAAGCTAAAATCGTCACCTACGCGTTTCGTCCGCTACGGGCGCCCGAACGACTGGCGACGACAACGGTTTTGCCCCTCGCCACGAAGGAGGCGGGAGCACGGACAGCTCCGACATCCTGCCAGTGCGATCACTCTGCCGCTTGGAGACGGTATGCATTGATGATCCCCTTGATTTCGGCCCGGCAGGAACCGCAATTCGTGCCTGCCTGCAGGGCCTGCCCTATCGCTTCGACGGTGACGCAACCTGCCTTGGCTGCGGCGGCGATCTGATTGGAGCCGACCCCAAAACACGAGCAGACGGTGGCTCCTCGCTCGGCCAGGCCCCGGCCAGGACGGGCCGCGACAACGGCGACGCGTGCCCGTTGACTGACAAGATCCGCGCCCACTTGCTCGATAGCCCATTCGCGCGACACGACAACCGGCTCAGGGGCGAGGAACAAGGCTCCTGCAAGGCGGCCATCGCCGAAATATGCAAAGCGCTGCTGGCCTGCCGCCACGTCGTGGTAGGCGACAAAGTCCGCTCCCGCCGCGCAGCCGAACAGAGTTGCTGCAAATCTCGACCAGTCACGATCGGCCATCGCGAAAGCAAATTCGACGCGCCAGCCAGCTTGGCACTTGGCCAGCGCCCAATAGTCGGCTTCGAGCAAAAGCGGCCGCTGCCTAATGACTGCGAAGCCGTATAAGGCGGCGGCGAAGCGCTCCATGCGAACAGGAACATGCTTGGATGCCGGCTGGCCCGAATGAGGATCGGTGAGGGTATGGACGAGTACGTCGACGCGCGCCTTGGCTGCAAACTGGTCGGTCCAGTGGATTGGAACGAAGATGGAGCCTCGAGCCTGTCTGTCCGACAGCAAGGCGCGGACGAGAATCGTGTCGCTCGCGGTCGAAATGCTGACGATGTCAGAGTCCGCAATGCCATAGCGAACCGCATCCTCCGGGTGAATTTCGGCGAAGGGTTCCGCGAGATGCTGTGACAGACGGTGGCTCTTTCCCGTTCGTGTCATCGTGTGCCAATGGTCGCGCACGCGGCCGGTATTCAACACCAGCGGGAAGTCCTTGTTCGTTCGCGCCTGGCCAATCGGACTGATCGGTACGAATCGCGCCTTGCGATCTGACGTGAAAAATTGGCCATCGTCGAAGAAGCGGGTTTCGGCCGGCGCATCCGGGTTCGGGCGCGGCCATTGAAAAGGCGGCATCCGATCAAAGCGGTTTTGGTCAACTCCGCTGAAGGCGCCGATGTCGAAGGCGCGCGTCCCATCATTCTCGAACGCTGACAACGCGGCGTGCTCGGCGAAAATGTCAGCCGGCGATGCATAGGAAAAGGCGCTGACGAACCCCATGCGCTTTGCCACCTCGCAGATGATCCGCCAATCGGGACGCGCCTCGCCGGGGAGCGGCAGGAACGGCCGCTGACGCGAAATACGGCGTTCGGAGTTGGTGACAGTCCCGTCCTTTTCGCCCCAGGCGGCGGCGGGCAGCGACGTGAGCCTGGCGAACCGTAT
>DASYBP010000471.1:0-16850 GCA_036500715.1 Rhodopila sp. | reverse complement strand
GCGGGTGCCGGCGCCGGGCCAAGCGAAGAAGGTAGCCATGATGGGATCGCTCAATCACCTGACACGCCAGTTGCTGGTCCACACCAGCCGAACCAAGCGCAGCACCGACTTCATCGCCCATCTCGAGCAACTCGATCAACTTTATGGCCCGAAGCCAGGGCAGATCACAAAACCCGTCGTCCTGGTCGAGGACAACGGTCCGATCCACGTCAGCAAGGTTTCGCATGCCGCACTCGCCGCCCGCGCGCATTGGCTCACCGTCGAATGGCTGCCAAAATACGCCCCCGAACTCAATGACATTGAGGTCGTGTGGCACGATCTCACGGCGTATCACCTGGCCCACCAGACCTTCACCGACATCGATGCGCTCGACGCCGCCATCCACATCGCCGTTAACGAACTCAATGCCGAGCGCACGGTCGATCCGTTCGCTGAGCTACGAATCTCTGCTTAGCGAATCACGAGATCATCGACGATATGGTCGGGGCGATCATGATGAAGCATCTCGCTCAAACGAACAATTCGATCGCGGTCGAAGCGCCAACCACCGCTTAGATTGCAACGGGCCATAGCAATGCCTGTTTCCGGTGCCGGCCGGCGGTCCCCCCGTGAGTGTGAATTGGTCCACCTCGTGGACCCTCTTGGCCGTCAACCGGATCGGTTCATGGGGAGATCGTGATCGTTTCGCTGCCACCTCTACGCGGCGGGACACTAGGACCCAAGCGGCCGATGAGCGCGGTCCACCAGCCGGCTGAAAAAACCCGGCGGCTTCGGTGGCTTTCCGGCCTGAACGGTCTTCTGCTTGGCCTTTTCTTCGGCTTCCCGCTCTCGCTCCTTGCTGGCAAGCCATTTGTCCAGGCTCATTCCCGCCTTGGCGGCACGTTTTGCCTCGTAGGCCCGCTGGCCCTCGGTGAGTATTTTGGTCGGCGGCACGTCGGTTCCCCGCATTTCGCGGAGTTTCTCGCAGGAGTCGGGCCGCGGATCAAGAGCTTCCAGTCCCGATGCAGCAGGCCAAATCCTATTGAACGGTAGATTTTGCCGTAGGTACCATCCGGGTCACGAGGATCGCCGACCTGTCCAGATACTCTGGCACCCGCGGCGCAATCTGCGTCTTCCAATACTCCGACTCATAAACCGCGGCATACAATGCGACCCGCTGTTCCTCGGTCTCGAACCGACGCAGCCACACGTACACTGATGAATCGGTCTCGCCGCGGAAACTGCCGGTGATCACCATCCCCTTCGTGACCTGGAATGGGATGATCTCCTCCTCCATCATCTTTACCCAGCCGTCCATTTGGCCCGGTAAGACCTTGTACTGGCGCAATTCGTAAAATGCCATGGGTTCCCTCCTGAACAGTCGTTGCTCAGCAAGCCACGGCAAGGGAAGGGATGCAACTCAACGCGTCGAGGACGCGCCTTGCTCCGGCGGTGGCAGCGCCTTCCCGCCCCCGCTCGCCCGCGCCTGTTGCAGCAACTGACCACACCGGGCGTCGTCGGCTTCCGATGTTCCAAACTGGATTGTCGGCAGAATCGCCAGCGGCAGGAACAAGGCGGCCAAACCGGCGGCCGCGCCAGCGCGGGCTGCAATCTCGCCGCCGGGTCGTATTTTCGGGTCCTTGAACGTGCCAGTGATGTTGATCCGTGTAGGCAAGGACCCAACCGAGAAGTGCTTTGAATCGGTCTTCAACGCCAGATCGATCGTCTCCTTCGATAAATCGAGGTCACCGCCTACGTTGGTGATCGCCTCACCGGTATCCAGCGTCATCGCCTTGAACTGCAGCATGCCGCGCTGCAACTCCAGGTCACTGACAAAGCATTGCACCTGCGTCTTGTTCGGGAGGCCGAGTGCCGAGAGGAGCGCATTGCCGAACTCCAACCCGGTAAGGTCGACCAGGACGGCAGACAAATCTCCACCCGCCATCGCCACTTTCACCTCACCGTTGCCGTTTGCAACTAAAGACGCCAGCGAGTCCCCCGTTGCGTCGATCGCCCCAACCCCGCTGACCGACCCCGCTCCCTCGAATGTGTGCGTCGCGGCCATCATCCGCGAGACATCCAGATTGCGCATCCGCAGATCTACTTTCGCACGCACGCTTTTCCCGGATTCGGGGGTTAGATCGACATCGCCCGTCAACTGTCCCTTACCGACCCCGAAGCTGACGGGATGGATCGTGATGCGCCCACCCACGACGTCCATGGCAACAGACACGTCGTCGAGCGGCATATCGCGTCCCTGAATGTGCGCGCCGTGGTAGCGTAAATGGATGTCCGCCCAGTCCAGCCGTGGGACGCTGATTGGCGTATCGGGTAACAATTTTGGGCGGGTATTCGCCTTCGCCGCGGCTTCACGCTCCTTCGGCGTGGCATTGGCGGTATTGGACCGGCCGGGCGTGCCGCCGATAAACCCATTGAGGTCCGCGAGATCAACCCGATTCGAGCGCAGATTCATCGTCACGACCGGCTTTGTCTTACCCTTGACTTCCGTCCCGCCAGGCTGCTCCTCAATCATGCCGGCGACGTCTGAGGAGCCGAGGCGACCCTGAAAATCGTTGAAGCGGATCTTGTCCAGACCATCAACGTCAAGCTTTCCTGCGATTTGATAAGCCGGCGTTTTGGGAATCGGAAACCCGACCAGCGGCTCCAGCAGCCCCAGATCCGGACCCGTGAACTTCAAGCGAACGTCCGCACCCTTTAACGCGACCGGATCGAGCAGCGTGCCGTCGAGATTGACCCGCGTCGGTCCGTTCGCGAGGTTCAACTCCACTGGCCAGGGATGCTTGGCATCCCGCAACGACAATAGCGCACCACCAACCAAACGCGCGGTGATCGGCTGCGCGGCATAGGTACCCTTCGCGTCCACAACGATCTTCGCGGCGTCGCCGTCATCCTGGGTGTCGATCTTCGCGTTGAAGTCCGCTTTAAGCGTCGGGATAACAGCATGCACTTCACCGTCGGTGATGCGCAGATCGCCTATTTTCGTCGATCCGCCGCCGCCACTGCTGCCCGTCGACAGACGGAAATTGGCCGCCCCGTCTTTTGTCTCCGCCGCCAGGACACGCGGGCTATCCAACGTGATTCTTGGCAGTACAAGGCCGTGACCTTGCACATAGCCCCAGGCATCCGCCGCGATCATCAGCGACTTCATAGTGACGAACGGGGAATCATCGCTCGGCCAGCCTGGCGGGTTCGCCACCACAATACCATCGGCGGTGACCGTGACGATTCGGCCGAAACGCAGATGTAGATGGGAAATCATGACCGGCCGACCGATCGCGGCCGAAGCGCGCGACTGGACAATCGGGATGAACCAGTCCCAGTTCCAAAGAGTCGCCAGAAGTATCAGCAAGACGACTGGAATGCCAATCCACGCCAGTCGTCGTCCGACCAGGGAATTTGCCATGGCGGTGAAACGGCTGCGTTCCGCTTCAGGTTTCTCCGACCTCCATCAAATCCATCTCAGTGCCGTACCATCCCGCTGCCAACCGTTCTTTCCCGCCAGAATCGTCGCAGGCCAAGCACGCAGACTGGCAGCACCTGCTCTGCGTCTTCCATCAGGCTTTCCAATGCATCGTCCGACATTGCCTGACCGCCCCGTTCGGACTCCAGCAACGTCATGCCAGCCAGACTGGCGATCGGGATCAGCAGCATCGAGGCGTCTTCATCCGCAAGCGCTGGCTGCCAGGCCGACGCTCTTAAACTGACCGCTTGCATAAACCCAGCGGCCCAGTCTTCGGCGACTGTCGTGCCGGCTTCGTCCTGCCAGAGAATGGCGGCATAACCCAGCGGCGTCGCATCGAGGCCCGCCTCGATCGCGGCGTAACGATCGAACATCGCCTGCTCGACCTCATCCTTTTCCGCCTCGTCGGCGTAATCAGGGTCGTCGTTGTCCCATACTTCGGCCAACCACTCGTCTTGCGGCACAGTCTCCGGCCCAGCGATCAGACCGGCCAGGAAGCCATCGAGTTCAGACAAGTCCATACACCCCTGCGGGGCGCTGCTGGAATTGAGGAAATGCGCAAGTTCGTCGAGAGACACCGGACCACCGTGTGCTGCGATACCATCCGTTATACCCGCTTGGCCTCGTCGCAATGGAACGGACCGGAGCAGGACAAAGTCGGCTGCACTGGCTTGCGGCGATGATGGTACTACATCGTCGCGCCAAGCACCCATGGCGCAAATTCCGCCGCGCCAAAATCGAACTGCTCGCTCTTTGTCCGTTCCCCTGACGCCACCCGCAGGATCAGTTCGAAGATCCGCCGTCCCGCCTGCTGGACCGTTTCGTCGCCATCAAGGACCGTGCCACAGTTTACGTCCATATCGTCTTCGATATGTTTGAACATGGGGGTATTGGTTGCGAGCTTGATCGATGGTGCCGGTTTGCAGCCGAACACGCTGCCCCGGCCGGTGGTAAAGCATACCACATTGGCGCCGCCGGCCACCTGGCCCGTTGCGGCGACCGGGTCGTAGCCCGGCGTATCCATGAAAACGAAGCCGCGCGCTTTGACTTCCTCGGCGTAGCGAACGACGTCGACCAGGTTGGTGCTGCCGGCTTTGGCCATCGCGCCCAGCGACTTTTCCAGAATGGTGGTCAGGCCGCCCGCTTTGTTCCCGGGCGACGGATTGGCGTTCATCTCCGCCCCCTCCTGACGCGTGTAATCCTCCCACCAGCGCATCAGATCAACTAGCTTCTCGCCGACCTCCCTCGATATCGCCCGGCGGGTCAGTAGATGTTCGGCGCCGTAGGTTTCCGGCGTCTCCGACAGGATGACGGTGCCGCCGTGCCTGACCAGCAGATCGCTTGCCGCACCAAGCGACGGGTTGGCGGATACGCCGGAATAACCGTCCGACCCGCCACATTGCAGCGCCACCGTCAGTTCGGAGGCTGGTACTGTGACCCGGGTGACCTGGTTCGATTCGGCAAGAATGTCCTTCACGAACGCCACACCCGCGGCGACCGTCTTCCGGCTGCCGCCCATCGTCTGAATGTCCATCGCCTTCAACCGGCCAGCGAGTCGCTGTTCCTCCATCAGACCGCCAATCTGGTTTACCTCGCAGCCGAGCCCCAGCACGATGACATGCGAGAAGTTCGGATGCCGGGCATAACCCGCCAGAGTGCGCCGCAAAACCCGCAGGGGCTCGTCTTGTGTCATACCGCAGCCGGTTTTGTGGGTGAGCGCGACCACCCCGTCGACATTGGGGAAGTCGGCCAGTGGGTCGTCACCAGTGAATGGATTGCGCCGGAACATATCGGCCACCACGCCGGCGACGTGTGCCGAACAGTTCACGCTGGTCAGGATGCCGATGTAGTTGCGTGTGGCGACCTTGCCGTCGGGCCGGCGGATGCCCTGGAACGTCGCCGCCGGGTCGAAATAATCCGTCGGACGCGCATCGAGGCCATAGGCATAGTCCTTGGCGAAATCGCCCATCTCGCAGTTGTGGACATGTACGTGCTGACCCGGCGCAACGGCGGCTGACGCGAAGCCGATGATCTGGCCGTAGCGCCTGATGGCGTCGCCCGGCACAATCGCGCGCACCGCCACCTTGTGGCCCGCAGGAATGCGCTGGGCGGCCAGCACGTTGTCGCCAACCGGCGCGCCCGGCAACAGAGTGGCACGCGCGATGACGATGTTGTCCTCGGGATGCAGGCGAATGACGGGCGGCGGTGCCATGACGATTTCCTCGCTCGAGAATTCCGTCTTCTTACCGCCTTTCGGCGGTTCCGGGCAAAGCCAGAGCTTTTTTGTTGAACCCGGTTGACACCGCTTCGTTGGGGTTCATCTGATCTATGCGGATCCCACCTTTGAGGCAATAACGGAGAAAGACATGCGGACTGAAGTCGACGCGCCAGAAACTCGCCGCCGACGTCTGTGCAGCGGCCGAACGCGTGATCGATGACCAGGGCATCTCGCTTCAGAACGACACGCCATGCTACGGCACCGAAAGGCGAGCCGGATCGCGAACGCCGCCTGCTCGACCCGCAAAGGAGGTACTTTGACATGCGACATATCGTAACATTAGCAGCGACTGCAGCCTTCGCTCTGGCACCTGCGCTGGCACTGGCGCAAACGCCGGCATCGCCGCCAGCCCCGGCAGCGATCCCAGACCAGACGATCGGCAAGGCCGGCGCGGCCTTACACGACGTCGCGAAAGTACAACAAAAATATCAGGGCCAGATGGACTCTGCCTCACCTGAGCAGAAAAAGGGCTTGAGTGAGCAGGCCAATGCCGAGGCGGTGCAGGCCATCCAATCCCATGGGATTTCAGTCCAGGAATACACCACCGTGATGCGCACCGCGCAGAACAACCCGCAGGTCAAGCAGCGTCTGCTTTCAGCCGCGCAGCTAGGGAACTGATATGTTGGAGCGGGATCGTGGCGATCCCGCTCCTACGACCGCGGCGGGGCCGCGATTCTGGTGACCGCTTCATTGCGGTGCGGTCATAACAGGTGTGACCTCAGCCACTGGACCGCAACCACGGCGCCGGGTTCACAGGCGCGCCGTCATGCCGCAGTTCGACATACAGCGCCGGGCGCTGGGTGGTCGTCCCTGGCTCAAAGTCCGGCATCATGCCCACTGGTTCCCCTGCCAGTAGACTTTGCCCCAGCTTCACATCCAGACGCTGAAACCCCGCGAGCACGATGTGATATCCACCGCCGCAGTCAATGATCAGCAACAGGCCGTAACTCCGGAACGTCGCGGCGAATACCACGCGGCCGCCGCATGGCGAGATCACGTGCGCGCCGGGCGGCGCGTGATAGGACAATCCCGTCGCGGGGCCGCCATCGGTTTGTTCCCCCCAGCCCTTCACCACAACGCCGATTACCGGGGGCTGTAGCTGGCCGTGGGGGCCGGAGCCGACCGCGATCGTTCCGGCCCCTGTCGGGCGAGCAGCAACGACCTGTCGCTCGTGCGCCGCTTGTGCTTCGGCCACGTGCCTTTGCCGTTCGGCGCGGAACTCCTCCTCCTTGGCCCTCGCCTCATCGGCGCGGCGCTGGGCTTCGATTGCCGCCAACGCGGATCTCAGCGATTCCATTCGGCTGGCCGCGGCGGCGGCCTGGCTGGCGGCCCCGGCTGCTTGTGCTTCGGCGTCGACCTCTGCCTTGTGTGCCGCATCGATCTCCTGGTCCAGCGCGTCTGCCTCGCGCGTCTGCTCGGCCACGGCCTCGGCCAGGCGTGGCGCTGCCAGCCGCAGCGCTTCCGCCGCCGCGTCCGCCGCGGCCTGATCTCGGCGCAGCGCCTCACTCTCGATCTCGATCTGCCGTGCCAGATCTTGCAGCACGAGCAATCCTCGTAGCGCCTGATCCGGCAGCGTTGGGACCGCCAGCAGCGTCTCGGCCGGATACAACGAAAGCCGCTCCATCAGCGGCAGCAGCGGCTGAAGTGCCTTGGCCCGAGCCTGTACGAGTTGTTCCGCGGCGCGTTCTTGCCGCGCTAACGCATCGATTCGGCTGGCGATGTCCGCGGTTGCCGCCTCCGCCTGGCGCAGCCTGGCCGCCGCCTCAACTCTGTCTTGCGCGAGCTTTAGCGTCTGCGCAGCGGCTGCCGCGGCCCGCTCGGCCGCGTCCTTGTGCGCCGCCAGTTGTTCGCCGTTCGTCCGTTCGGCGTCGTCCAGCGCCCGCCGCGTCTCAGTTTCCCGCGGTGAAGCGCCGCCGAGCACCACGACAGGCGTCAAAGCCGCCAGCAGCATCAGCGACCATTTCAGGCCGTCGCCAGAGCTTTTCCACCGTGAGTGGAAATGCTCTAGTGTCCCGATTCGAAAGTCCGTCGTTGTGTGGATCAGCCGCTTTACGGATTTTCGCATCGATAAGGACACTAGCAAGCCATTGTTTTCTAATGTGGTTAATGGTTCCGAAGTCCACTCCGGCGAGGAGCCACAGCAATTTCATTAGCCTGAGGTCGCTTCGCGATTTGGGTCAGGCTGATATGGCTCTAATGGGCAATCACCGTCTGCTGGTCCATGCTCAGCCTCTCAGGGGCCGGACCGGTGATGATCAGGCCGCCAGCCAGGATGATCTCGAGGCGCAAGCCGCATCCCCCATCCACCGGATGCACGCCCTCGAACAGCAATTCGCCGTCCAGCCCGCTGCAAAGTCCGTTCAGCGAATGATACACATGTGCGCGATTGAGTACCTCGTGTACATCGGCACGATGCCGCCAAACCGGCGTCTGTCGGGCGATCCCGTCGAGCGTGACCCGAACCCACAGCAAATCCACGTTGCCGAGGCACCATCCGCCAACTGTCATCAGCACCCCGGCCGGGGTGTCCCGCCCGAGGACCTCTATGGACCATCGGGGCATCACGCCGCCAACCGCCGCGTCCGGCCCCCGGTAAGCGATCGGAGGCCCTGACGGACGACTGGTGAAAATGCGCACGATCGGCCCGGTTGCCTTTGTCAGCCAAAGCAGACTGAAAGCTGACGAGTCCTGGTGATCGAGAAGGCTCAGATATGGTCGTCCGATGGTTGCGGCGAGCGGCCCGAACTCCCGTGCGAAGTCGTCCGTCGCACCCGCATCCTGCAGGATGCGAGTAATTGTCCGTCCGCCAGCCGGATCGGGATCCAAGGGCAGCACGTGCGCGGTACCGAAGCCGATTTCCCCGCCCATGTCCTCTAGCAGATCACTGTCGAACAGGTGCTTATCCTCAAGCGATTGCAGCAACTCGAGATCGCCCTGGTGCACCAGCAGCCGTCGTGTTTGCTCGAGCATTCCAAGCACGGGCCCGTATCCATTCGGCCAAGATGCTTCCCGCGTGTACCGCTGCGTCAGAGCCTCGGCCAGCGCCAGACAAACCGCCTGATAGTACCGCCGATTCGGCACAACGAACAGCGCGCGGCCGCTGGTTTTCATTATCCGATGCACCGTCGTCAGGAAGCCGCGCGTGTCATTAATCCCGGAGAGCACCGCCGCGCCAATCACCGTGTCCGCCACCGCGTCCCGAATGACGGCCAGCGCGCCGTCAAGCGCCGCAAACATGACCGGGCGACCCGCGCTCATATCCACAAACCGGCCCCGGCACGTTCGCAGCACCGTCAGATCCGAATCCACAACAAGCAGGCTGCGCATCGTCTCATCCGCCAGGATCGCCTGCGTCATCGCCCCGAGACCACACCCGAGTTCGATTGTATTGCCCAAGGCCGGGGGCCAGCGATCGCCGGCCGCGCTCTTGATCTGGGTCGGCAGATCCTCTGTAAGCAAACATTCCTGCATCATGCCCCGGCAGCGTTCCGTCCCGGACCCGAACGGCTTCTCGAATAGATCGATGATCTCATCCACCACGCGAACCGTCCGCCCGCAGACTGAGCAGAGTGCGTCGCGGGCAAACTCGCGGGACAGGCGGCCCTGGCAATCGGGGCAGTGCAGGTAATCTGAAACGCTCATCGTGTTTTGGCGACCCAAGGTTAACGTCCGTTGAAGCTGGCTTACGCTCTTCCTCTGCCGTACGGCTACCGGTGTGATCATCGCACGCCGGCCTAGGCTGACACAGATGCCGAGGAGGGCCGCCCCATTTGGCCTGGATGAAGGGCTTTGCCGTAACATCAGCCCCCTTGACGCTGGCCATTGGATACGCCATTTGCACCCAATCAGGACCGAGACAGTCCGGATAACCGTAACGCACAGGAAGCGAGGGTTCGCATGCCATGCTAAGGCTGTCGAAGTTGACGGATTATGCCGTGGTTGTGCTCGTCCGCCTCGCTGGAATGGAGGGTGTGCAAACCTCGCCCGGAATCGCCGCCGCCACCGGTATTCCTGAACCAACCGTTGCCAAGGTGCTGAAGACGCTGGCAGCGAGCGACCTGGTGTCCTCTCAGCGTGGTGCCCGCGGCGGTTATCGGCTGAATCGGGGTCTGGCCACAATACCCATCGCCGACGTGATCGCTGCGGTTGATGGGCCAATCGCGCTGACTGCGTGTGTGGAGGGGTCGTTATCGGGTTGCGAGTCGCAGGGGCTTTGCCCGATGCGCGGCCGGTGGGATCCGGTGAATGAGGCGATACACACCGCGTTGTCCAGCATCACCCTGGCAGACATGCAAGGGGCGCTGTTGCCTGCATTTCGCCTGCCGGTGGCTCGGACCTCCCTTCAACCGGCTGCCGAATAGGATTCCTCATGGCCGCTGCTACTGAAACTCTCGACGCCGTCCAGTCCGTCACGCAATCGGGCTATAAGTGGGGTTTCGAGACCACGATAGAGATGGACTTCGCACCCAAGGGGTTGAACGAAGACATCATCCGTTTGATTTCCGCCCGTAAGGAAGAGCCTGAGTGGATGCTGGAATGGCGCCTTAAGGCTTATCGCGCCTGGGTGAAAATGGAGGAACCCCATTGGGCGCGGGTCGATCACCCTCCGATCGACTACCAGGAATTACATTACTATGCCGCACCAAAAAAACAGCAGGCTGGACCGAAAAGTCTGGACGAGGTCGATCCAGAGCTTTTGAAGATGTACGAAAAATTGGGCATCCCGCTCAAGGAGCGCGCCATTCTCGCGGGCGTCGATCCGGCCAGTTTCGAGGGTACACAAGTCGCGGTTGATGCCGTGTTCGACAGCGTTTCGGTCGCCACCACGTTCCAGACTACCTTGCGGAAAGCCGGCGTGATCTTCTGTCCGATCAGCGAGGCGGTGCGCGAGCATTCCGACCTCGTAAGACAGCACCTGGGGACGGTGGTTCCGACCGGAGACAATTTCTTCGCCGCGCTGAACAGTGCGGTCTTTACCGACGGCAGTTTCGTCTACATCCCGAAGGGCGTCCGCTGCCCGATGGAACTGTCCACCTACTTCCGAATCAATGCTCGGAATACCGGCCAGTTTGAACGGACCTTGATCATCGCCGCGGAAGGTAGCCACGTCAGTTACCTGGAAGGCTGCACGGCGCCGCAGCGCGACGAGAACCAACTGCACGCCGCGGTCGTCGAACTCGTTGCGCTGGACGACGCACAGATCAAGTACTCGACGGTGCAGAACTGGTATCCGGGCGATGCCAACGGCAAAGGCGGCATCTACAATTTCGTCACCAAACGCGGCGCCTGCCGCGGGGCGCGATCAAAAATTTCCTGGACCCAGGTCGAGACCGGGTCGGCGATCACCTGGAAGTACCCATCCTGTGTTCTGCATGGCGAGGACAGCGTGGGGGAGTTCTACTCGGTCGCGGTGACAAACAATCGCCAGCAGGCTGATACCGGAACGAAGATGATCCACATTGGCAAGGGATCGCGCAGCACCATCATCTCCAAGGGCATTAGTGCCGGCCGTTCCAACAATACCTACCGTGGTTTGGTGCGGATGCTGCCGACGGCGTCGAATGCACGGAATTTTACCCAGTGCGACAGCTTGCTGATCGGTGATCGGTGCGGCGCTCACACCGTGCCCTATATCGAGAGCCGCAATCTGACCGCGAAGGTGGAACACGAAGCCACGACATCGAAGATCGCTGACGATCAATTGTTCTACTGCCGCCAGCGCGGGTTGTCGGAGGAAGATGCGGTGGGCCTGATCGTCAATGGCTTCTGCAAGGACGTTTTGAAGGAGTTGCCGATGGAGTTCGCCGTAGAGGCGCAGAAACTCTTGGCTGTTTCGCTCGAGGGATCGGTAGGCTGATGCTTGAGATTCGGCAACTGACAGCCTCGGTCGGCGGCAAGCCGATACTTCAAGGTATCGATCTTGCAGTGCCGGACGGCGAGGTGCACGCGCTTATGGGCCCGAACGGCTCCGGGAAGTCGACCCTGGCGTACGTCCTTTCGGGGCGTGATGATTTCGAGGTCACCGGCGGTTCCGTCACGTTCAACGGTGTCGACTTGCTTGGCATGGAGCCGGAGCAGCGGGCCGCGGCCGGCGTGTTCCTCGCGTTCCAGGCACCGATCGAATTGCCCGGCGTGAATAACGCCAACTTCCTGCGCACTGCGCTTAACGCGGTTCGTCGCGCTCATGGTGAATCGGAGCTGGACGCAGTCCAGTTTCTCAAGATGGCGCGGGCCGCGGCCAGGCAGCTGGCGATGCCGGACGACATGCTCAAGCGCAATGTCAATGTAGGCTTTTCCGGCGGTGAGAAAAAGCGCAACGAAGTGCTGCAGATGGCGATCCTGCGCCCAAGGTTAGCGATTTTGGATGAAACCGACAGCGGTCTCGATATCGACGCGCTGAAGATTGTCGCCGACGGCGTGAACGCGCTGCGGGGTCCGGCGTTCTCCGCGCTGGTCATCACGCACCATCAGCGTCTGCTTGATCACCTTGTCCCGAATCGCGTGCACGTGCTGGCGCATGGCCGGATCGTGCGCAGCGGTGGCCCCGAACTGGCCAAGGAACTCGAAAAGAGTGGTTATGCTGGCCTGATCGCGGAGGCCGCGTGAGCACCGGAGCGGCGGGTTTTCTGCAGCGCTACGAGGGGATGATCGGGCGCTTGCCAGGCGATTCTGCGTTGCGCGCAGCCGCGGCAGCAGCCTTCAGGGATGCCGGCTTGCCTGGCGGCACTCAGGGGCGCCGGACCGAGGCATGGAAGTTCACCAGCCTGCGTCCCGTCGCCGAAGCACAATTTAAGCCGGCGGCACCTCGGCACGAAGCGGAGACGGTGCTGGCGACGTTGCCGTTGCTGGATGCACCCCGCGTCGTCTTTGTCGACGGAACTCTGCGCGCCGGGCTTTCCGTCATGCCGGCAACGGGCTTTGCGCGTTTCGCCGAACAGCCTGATTTCGGCACCCTTACCTGGCCGGATCGGGAGCCGATGGTGGCCCTGAACACCATGCTGGCGACGGATGGCGCCGCCCTGCAGGTGCCGGCGGGCTTCGATAGCGGTATCGTCCAGTTGGTCAGCATCGCGGGCGGCGAAGCGGATTACCACCCGCGCCATTCAGTAAGTTTGGCACCTGGTGCACGTCTGACGTTGGTTGAAATCTCCGCGGGCCAGAGCTCCTATCTGCTGAACACGGTTGTCGAAATCCACGTCGCGGATGGTGCTCATCTCACCCATGTGCGCCTGCAGGACGAAGCGCTGACAGCTTTCCATGTCTCCACCACCTACGCGGATGTCGAGGCAGGCGGAACCTACGACAGCTTCACGCTGAACCTGGGCGCGCGACTGTCACGAACGGAAATTCACGCCCAACTCAGCGGTGCCGGAGCGATCGTCCATCTGAACGCGGCACAGATTCTGGCCGGATCGCAACACGCTGATTTCACCACGGTCGTCGGCCATACCGCACCGGGATGTACATCGCGCCAGACGGTCAAGAACGTGCTGTCCGGTCGTTCGCGGGGTGTGTTCCAGGGCAAGATCGCGGTCGCGCGCGTTGCGCAAAAGACCGACGGCTACCAGATGAACCAGGCGCTGCTGCTTTCGCCCGATGCTGAGGTCGACTCGAAGCCGGAACTAGAAATTTTTGCTGACGATGTGAAATGCAGTCATGGGGCGACGGTGGGCGAGCTCGACGCTGAGCAGATGTTCTATCTGCGCAGCCGTGGCATCCCCGACGCCGAGGCTCGGGCAATTCTGGTGCGGGCGTTTTTGGCTGAAGCACTCGATGCCGTTGCTGATGAAACCATCCGGCACCGGCTGGAAGCCGCGGTGCAGCAGTGGTGGGAGAGGCAGGAAATATGAACGTGATGATCAGCCCTGCTACCCTGGATGTGGAGCGGATCCGGAATGATTTTCCGATCCTAACGCAGACCGTCCGCGGCAAGCCCCTGGTGTTCCTGGACAGCGCCGCCTCGGCGCAAAAGCCGCGGGTGGTGATCGATGCCATGGTGCGGGCCATGGAGACGCAGTACGCCAACGTGCACCGTGGGCTGCACTGGATGAGCGAGCGGACCACCGAAGCCTATGAATCCGCCCGCGATGCGGTCGCCGGGCTGATGAATGCGCGTGACCGCTCTGAGGTCATCTTTACGCGCAACAGTACCGAAGCGATCAACCTGATGGCCCACAGCTATGGCCGCGGCGTATTGAAGCCTGGTCAGTCGGTCCTGATCTCCGGCATGGAGCACCATTCCAATATCGTGCCGTGGCAGTTGTTGCGTGATGCGCACGGGATGGAACTCAGGGTGGCGCCTGTCAGCGACGCCGGCGAACTGGACATGGCGGCGTTCGAAGCTTTGCTCGAGGACGGCAAGGTCGGGCTTGTCGCGATCACCCATATGTCGAACGTCCTCGGCACGGTCGTGCCGGCGGAACGCATCGTACGGATCGCCCACGCTTATGGCGCCAAGGTGCTGTTCGACGGCTCGCAGGCGATTGTGCATCGCAAGGTCGACGTTCGTGCTCTGGACTGTGATTTCTATGCCTGGACGGGTCACAAGCTGTACGGTCCCACCGGCATCGGTGTGCTCTGGGGCAAGCGTGACCTGTTAGAGCGTATGCCGCCATTCATGGGCGGCGGCGACATGATTTCATCAGTCACCTATGAGCAGTCCACCTGGGCCGCCGTCCCGCATAAATTCGAGGCCGGGACACCCGCGATCCTGGAAGGCATCGGCCTGAAGGCGGCGATAGATTACGTCGAGGCTATCGGCTACGAGGCGATGGCCGCGCACGAGGCATCTTTGACCGAACATGCCCTCGCCCGCCTTTCCACGGTAGAAGGCCTGCAGATCATTGGTCGGGCCCAGGATCGCGGCGGCGTCATTTCTTTCACGATGGAGGGGGCGCACGCGCACGATGTGGCGACTTTACTGGACCGGCAGGGTATCGCGGTTCGCGCCGGCCACCATTGCGCCGAACCCTTGATGCATCGTTTCAACCTGGACAGCACCGCCCGCGCGAGCTTCGGCATTTACAACACGCATGGAGAAATTGACGCGCTAGCGGATGGCCTGACCCGGGTGCGGGAGTTCTTCGTATGAGCGGGACAGACAGTTTCGAAGATCTGCGCGATCTGTACCAGGAAGTCATTCTGGATCACGGCCGGCGGCCTCGTCATGCTATCCGACTGGATCAATTCGACGCCACCGCCAAAGGCGACAACCCGATGTGCGGCGATCGGGTCCAGGTCTGGCTCAAGCTGGACGATGACGCCATCCATCGCATCGGTTTCGAGGCCAGGGGATGCGCGATCAGCATCGCCTCCGCCGACCTCATGGCGGAAACCGTGCAAGGACGTGGAACAACCGACACCCGCGCCTTGTTTGAGGCTTTTCGGGAAATGGCCCGCACCGGATCCTGCCCGGCCTGTGATCCGGCGCTTGCCGAACCAATCGAGCGCCTGACGCCGCTGGCCGGCGTTCATGAATATCCGTCCAGGGTGAAGTGCGCCACGCTGCCCTGGCATGCCCTGGTCGCCGCGCTTGATGGCGCAAAGGAGGCAAGCAGTGAATGATGTGACTCCGCCAAACACTGTCTGGACCCCTGATGGCGAAGCACCGGTCAAGAGGTCCGAACTGCCCACCGAGGATGCGCTGATCGAGGCGATCGCGACGGTCTATGATCCGGAAATTCCCGTAAACATCTACGAGCTTGGTCTGATCTACGCGGTCGAAATCAACGATGACGGCGGCGTTAAGGTCGAAATGACATTGACCGCGCCGGCTTGTCCAAGCGCCCAGGAATTGCCGGAACAGGTCCAGAACGCAGTGCTAACTGTTCCCGGCGTGACGTCTTGTGACGTCGAAACGGTCTGGGATCCGCCCTGGGATCCGTCGCGCATGACCGAGGAAGCCCGCTTGCAATTGAATATGTTTTGATCGATCACGACATAGGTTGGACCATGAGTACCACAGTCACCGCGCCCCGCAAGACCAGAGCCCTCCCGCCGCTGATGACGCTAACCGACGCCGCGGCTGATCGCTTGCGCAGTCTCTACGCGAAGGGTGAGCAGGGCAAGCTGCTGCGCATAGGCGTCAAGACGAAGGGCTGTTCCGGTATGTCCTACGACATGTCCTGGACCGATCAGGCGGCGCCGACCGACGAGATCGTCAAAGACAAGGATCTGATGGTATTGGTTGACCGGAAGGCCTCGCTGTTCTTGATCGGGACGGTGATGGACTACGAAATCAAGAATTTGACCTCAGGCTTTACCTTCACCAATCCAAATGAAAAGGGCCGCTGCGGCTGCGGGGAAAGTTTCCATGTCTGACATCGGTTGTTGAGCGTGCCTCCAGCTAGGGGGTCTCACATGTTGAGCATCGCGCTGACGAGTGCGCCCTTGGCGGTAGCGTTGAACGGATCCTTGGCGAGATAAACCTCGCTGATCCCGACCGGCAACTCGGTGGCAGCGATTACCGATTTGAACTTGGCGAGAAAGGCGCCGGCCATCGCCGTACCCCCCGCGCACACGATCGGGATGGGTGCCGTGAAGCGTGGCAACTTCCTCGAATCGACCATCGCCGTTTGTAGCGCCTGCGCCGCGGTTTCGATCACGTCCGCATAATAAACCGACAGGGCTCGGTCGATCGAATTGCCCGTCGTGGCGCCAAGGGAGAAGCCCGTCTCAGCCGGATTCTCCTTGTGCAGACGCACCGTTGTCGGCGTCTCACCCGTCACTGAGGCAGCACTGAGATCGATGTAGTCACCGGCGCGGGTTGTCGCGATGGTAAGGACAGGCAGGCCGAGGTAGGCGAGGCAGATGTTGCACATGCCGCCGCCGAAGCTCATGCCGATGCCGCTGAAATTCGCGTCCTTTAGCTCGGAATAGACCACGGCCAGTCCTTCATTGACTGATTGCGCCTGATATCCCAGCTTCTCGAAGATGTCTTGGATCGAGCGCTCATGAAAGATCAAATCGGAACTGTGACCCGGGGGTGCGCTTGGTATGCTGAAACACAGCTTCTCCTCACGGCTCGCCTTGCCGCACAGGCGTCCGAGCAGCAACTCGATCATCTGCAGGTTCCTGGGTTCGGCTGGATTGAGAAGCCCGCTGTGCATCGGC
>DASYBP010000470.1:0-7209 GCA_036500715.1 Rhodopila sp. | reverse complement strand
TTTCGACGAGTTCTCCGAGAGCCTCGGCATCGCCCCCAACATGCTCACCCGCCGCCTGAACGCCCTGGTGGATGCCGGGCTGATGCGCCGGCAACGCTACAATGATCGGCCGCCGCGCGACGAGTACGTGCTGACCCCGCGGGGCCGGGATTTCCGCCCCGCGATGCTGGCGATGCTGGCCTTCGGCAACAAGCACTTTCCGCCGGAAGACCGCACCGTGCAGATCGTTAACATCGCGACCGGTCAGCCGGTTGACCCGGTGCTGGTCGATCCCGCCACCGGCAAGCCCGTAGACGGCCCCGGCTACCAGATCGTCACGACGATGCTGCGCCAGGACGCCGCGTGATCACGGTCAGATGCGGCCCTGTCACGAGAACCCATGCCGCGTTACCCTCCCCTGCGTTACCCTCCCCGCCGCGCGGACGAACCCATGGTCATCGTGTTCGGCTCCATCAACCTCGACCTCATCTTCGGCCTCCCCAGCATTCCCCGCTCCGGCGAGACCGTGCTGGGTCCGTCGATCCGCATCGAGCCCGGCGGCAAGGGCGCCAACCAGGCGGTCGCCGCGGCCCGCGACGGGGCCGAAACTATCATGGTCGGGTCGGTCGGCCATGACCCTTTGGCGGCCGGCGCTTTGACCCTGCTGCAAGCCGCCGGAGTGGGCCTCTCCCGCGTTCAGGCGGTCGCCGCAAACACCGGCTGCGCCGCAATCGCCGTCGATCCCGCCGGCAACAACGCGATCGCTGTTGGCTCCGGAGCCAACCTCTCAACCTGTCAGTCACAGGTCGAGGACGCCGTGCTGGGTCCGGCCGCCACACTGGTGCTGCAGATGGAGGTTCCCGCGGCCGAAAACGCCACCATGATCGCCCGCGCCAAGTGCGCCGGCACCCGCATCGTGCTCAATCTAGCGCCCGCCGCCGCGCTGCCGGAAGACGCCTTGCGTGCCGTGGACGTCCTGGTGGTCAACGAGAGCGAAGGCGCCTGGCTCGCTCAGCATCTGGGATGCGGCGCAACCGCAACCGAACTGCGCGACCGGCTGGACGGTGTCGCCGTGGTCCTCACCCAAGGTGGTCAGGGCGCCGAGATCGCCGCCCGCGACAGAACATGGCACCAACCGGCGCTGCCGATCCACACGGTCGACACCACCGCCGCCGGGGACTGCTTCGTTGGGGTCATCGCGCATCGGCTGGACCGCGGCCACTCCCTGCAGGCCGCGGTACAGCGCGCGACCGTGGCCGCCGCCGCGTGCTGCACCCGCCAGGGCAGCCAGGGCAGCATCCCGACCGCCGCCGAAACCGATGCATTCATTTCAGGCTGATCCGCCCTGGGCCGATCCCCCGGGCTGATGACCGCGGACGCACTCCCTTGGGCCCGGCCGGCAGTGCCTGCTCAGTGTCCCTGCCAGGTCTCAAACCGCTGTCGCAGCTTGGCCAGGTTGTCGTGCCAGAACCCGACGTCGAGCCGCAGCCCCGCCGCCAGGTTCGCCGGTGTGCTCGGCGACACCGCCGCGAGTTCCGGCGGCAGTCCATCATTCAAGCCCTTCACCAGGCCGCCCTCGCCGCTCTGCTGCAACAACCGCGCTTCCACCGCCGGTATTCCGGCGAAATACAGGAACTGCTGCGCCAGCCGCACGGACTGGCTGCTTTTCATGACAACCCAACTTGCCACCTCGAACACGCTGCCAGCGAATTGCAGGCCGAAGTTCTTGTGCTCATGAGTAGCCATGATGGCGATCTGGGCGCTGGGCGCGCTGGTCATCAGCACGTCGCCCGAGGCCAGGATATGCGCCGCCTCCGCGTCCGTCGACCACCACACGATGTAGGGCTTCAACTGATCCAGCTTGCGGAACGCCCGGTCCAACCCCTCCGCGCTGGACAGCGTCTTGTAGACGTCGCCCGGCGCCACGCCGTCGGCCATCAAGGCAAACTCCAGGTTGCCCCGCACGCCTTTATGTAATCCCCGCTTGCCGGGATATTTCGCTACGTCCCAGAAATCCGCCCAGCTAGGCGCGACCGGCAGCTTGTCCTTGTCCCAGGCCAGCACCGTGGTCGCAATCATCGCGCCCAGGCCGCAATCGCTAACCCCCAGGGCCGCGTAATGGTCCTTGCCGCCGACCGCCGACCAGTCAAGTTTCTCGAACAGCCCCTCGCCGCAGCCAGTCGACATCTCCTCGGCATCGACCAGCACCAGGTCCCAAGCGTCGTCGCTGGCCTTGGCCTGGGCGCGCAGGCCATCCATCCCGCCATCCCATAACTCCTGCTGGACCGGTATTCCCGTAGCGGTGGTAAAGGGCCGCACATACGCCGTCTGTATAGCATGCTGCAAAGACTCGTTCCGGGTTACGATCACCAGGTCGTTGGGGCTGGCAGCGGCCGGTTCTGTGGCCATCGCCGGCGCGATGAGCAGCGCCATGGCGGCCAGGAGCGTGCGGACAGACATGAACAGACGAGTTCCGGCTTGGTGAGGAGAAATCGACGCTACAGGTCACCGCCGCTTTGAGCAACGACCCTAGGGAAACAAGTTTGGGCCGATATTTGTTTGGTTATTTTTCCAAAGAGCCCGCCCCGATCGGCGCCACCCGCTGGGGTCAGGTCATACCGACAGCGGACGCACCGCGGCAAACCACGAAGCACCGGGAACGTGTGTCGTCCGCTTACCGCAAGCGGACTGTCGAAGGTTTGATCCTGGTCAGGGATCCCTGTCAGCACTTCTGTCCTGGCTACCCACCCAGAATCGTTCCCACCGCCAGTCCGGCCTCGCCCGCGGCGATCTTCTTGCCGCCGTCCCAGCGCACCCGCTGCACCTCGATGAAGCCGCCCTGGCCGTGGATCAATGCGCTGGAGCCAGCCTGCCCGACGACCTGGCCGATTTTCCTGCCTTTCACTTCACCGAAGGTGCGGGCGATCCGCTTGCTGCTTTCAAACAAGAACAGCTTCCGACCGTCGTATGTGGTCCAGGCACCGGGCGCGGGGTTGCAGCCACGGATCAGATTGAAGGTCTGATCTACGTGGCTCGCCCAGTGGATCTGCGACTCAGCCTCGCGAATGATGCCTTCGTATCCCGCGGCCTGTTCGTATTGCGCGATCGCCGGGGCCGTGCCGGCAATCACCCGATCGGCGACCTCGATCAGGCCGGCAACACCCATCGGGAAAATTTTGCCGAAGTACAGCGATCCCAACGTGTCCTCGGGTTCGATCGGCACCGCGCGGCTCAGGATTACCGGTCCTTCATCCAGCCCGTCGTTCGGCCGGAAGATGCTGAACCCGGTCTCCGAACGGCCCAGGATGATTGACCAGCTCATCGACGACGCGCCCCGGTGCAGCGGCAGCAGGCTTGGGTGGAACTGGATCGTACCGAACTTCGGGATGCTGCAGAAATCCTGCGGCACGAATTGCGTGACGTAGGCCATGATCGCGATATCGGCCTTTGCCTCGCGCAACGCGGCCTGCGCCTCAGGGTCGGTCAGCCTGGGGAACTGATGCGTCGGGATCGAGGCAGCCTCGCCCGCCAGGCGCAGCGGGTCGGGTCGGCCCTTTTCCGGCGCGCAGAACACCGCCGTGACCGCATCGCCGCGAGCCAGGAACGCCTCCAATGTTGCCTTGCCGAAATCCTGCTGCCCGATGATCGCAACGCGCATGCGGTTCCTCCATTTTAGAGCGATATCAGCCTGATTCGTTTCGCGAAGCGACCTCAGGCTGATGAAATTGCTCGCGAATCGAAGAGTAGAGCATCTCCACCCGCGGTGGAAATGCTCTACTCTCGGCGCCAAGGATGAAGGCTCCCCGAACGGCCTGTCGAGAGCCAGGCGTAAGTCGCGCGCCGCCAGCCTTCCTGGCACCGCTTTGCAACCCCATCGCGGCACGCTACACGACGGCTCCCGCCGACCAGGAGCCCGCCGCATGACAGCCGAACAGACCATCGTAACCAGCCGCGATGGTCGCATTGGACGCATCCTGCTTAATCGCCCGCGCGCACTGAATGCGCTCGACCTACCGATGCTCCGCATCTGCGCCACGATTCTGGAAACCTGGCGCAACGACCCGCACGTTCATGCCGTGGTGATCGAGGGCGCCGGCGACCGCGCGTTCTGCGCCGGCGGCGATATCCGCGCGCTGCGGGACGCGCAGCTCTCCGGCGACCGCGCCGCGGCGGACCAGTTCTTCCGCGAGGAATACGCCCTTAACCTCGCCATCGCTACCTATCCGAAGCCATACATCGCGCTGATCGATGGCATCTGCATGGGCGGCGGCATCGGGCTGTCGGTGCACGCCCCATACCGGGTCGCCACCGAACATGCCGGTTTCGCCATGCCGGAGACCGCGATCGGCTTCTTCCCCGACATCGGCGCCACCTTCCTGCTGCCGCGGTTGCCGGGCGAATTGGGCGTCTACCTCGGCCTTACCGGCCTGCGGGTCACCGGCGCCGACGCGGTACACGCCGGCCTCGCGACCCACTACACCCCCCGCGCGCGCCTGCCGGAACTCTCCGCCGCGCTGGCCCGCGACGGCGTGGCCGCCCTCGCGGCCTTCGGCGAGACCCTTCCCCGGTTCTCCCTGGCCGAACACCGTATCGCCATCGATCATTGTTTTTCCGCGTCGACAGTGTCCGAGATCGTCCACCGCCTGGAAAGCAACGGCGCCGAATGGGCGAAGGCTGCGGTGCAGGCGCTGCGAAAAGCCTCTCCGTCCGCTTTGCACTGGACCTTGCAGGCCCTGCGCCGAGGCCGTGACCTGACCCTGTCGCGGGCCCTGGAGGCCGAGTTCGCACTCACTCGGACCACGATGGCGCACCCGGATTTTGCCGAGGGCGTCCGCGCCATGGTCGTCGACAAGGACCGCGCGCCGGCCTGGCAGCCCGCCCACATCGAGGAGGTGGATCCGGTTCGAATCGAAGCCCTGTTCGCGGCATAAGGAACCCGCTGTTACTCACACAACGACCTTCCACCGCCCAAAGACGTTGTCTTGTTGGACGTCCATAAGCATCCGACTTGCTTCAAGCCCGGAAACCGCATCCTCTTGACCAGACGCGCGCATCTTGTATGCCGCCACACTTTAGGAGCCGGCCCGAGCGAAACAATCATGCCCGACGTCAACGTTCAGGAGACGCCCACCGAACCGCGGGCCCCCCGCGGCGCCCCGGTCCTGAGCGTCATCGTGCCGTCCTTTAACGAACGCGCGAACGTCGCGCCGATGATCGCCAAGCTGGAAGCGGCGCTCGCCGGCGTCGACTGGGAAGTGGTCTACGTCGATGACAACAGCCCCGACGGCACCGCTCAGGAGGTTCGCCGCATCGCTCGATTCGATCCGCGGGTGCGGTGCATCCGCCGCATCGGCCGGCGCGGCCTGGCCTCGGCCGTCATCGAGGGCGCGCTGTCATCCTCCGCCGACTACATCGCCGTGATCGATGCCGACCTGCAGCACGACGAGACCCGCCTGCCGGTGATGCTGCGAGCCATCCAGAGCGGTGGCTACGACATCGCCGTCGCCAGCCGTCACGTCGAGGGCGGCGACGATGAGGGACTGCCCAGCCCGTTCCGCCACATCCTGTCGAATGGCGGGATCTGGCTGGCTCAAACATTTCTGCCGGTCCGCCTGACCGATCCGATGAGCGGGTTTTTCCTGCTGCCCCGGCCGCTGTTTGAGGAACTCGCCCGCGGCCTAAACGGTCAGGGATTCAAGATCCTGCTCGATCTCGTCCTGAGCAGTTCCCGGCCGCTGCGGGTTTTGGAGGTGGCGGCCCGGTTCCGCGAACGCGCCGCCGGCGAGAGCAAGATGGACGCCCTGGTGGTGATCCAGTTCGTTGGCTTGCTGTTGGACAAGCTGTCCGGCGGCGTGCTGCCGCTGCGCTTCTTCTCCTTCGCGCTGGTCGGCGCACTTGGTGTCGTCGTCAACGTCGTCGGCCTCGCCCTGCTGCGGAAGACCACGGTGCTGGGTTTCGGGGCGGAACAGGCAATCGCCACGGTGGTGGCGATGGTGTTCAATTTCCAGTTGAACAACGTGATTACCTACCGCGACCAGCGGCTGAGGGGGCGCGGGCTCTGGCATGGGCTGCTGCTGTTCATGATCGTCTGCGGCTTTGGCGCCGTTGCCAATGTCGGCATCGCCGAGATGCTGTATAATCGGAACACCACCTGGACCGTGGCCGGCGGCCTCGGCGCCATGATTGGCGTGGTCTGGAACTATGCCGTGTCCGCCACCCTGGTCTGGCGCTCGCGGTGAAGCCACTCGCCGCCGCTCTGGCGGCGGTCACGCTGGTCCGACTGGTGGTGGCGGCGATCCTGCCGCTCGCCCCCGACGAGACCTATTACTGGATTTGGTCGCAGGCGCTGGCCGCGGGCTACCTGGACCACCCGCCGATGGTCGCGCTGTGGATCAGGGCCGGGACCCTGCTACTGGGACCGACTGCCCTCGGGGTCCGCCTGCTGGGGCCGTTCGCGGCGGCGCTCGCGTCCTGGATGCTATTTGACGCCGCCCGCGCTCTCTTCCCTGGAACCAAAGCTGCCGTCGTTTCTGTGACGTTACTGAATGCCACGCTGCTGTTGGGCGTGGGCACGGTCATCATGACCCCGGATTCGCCATTGCTGTTCTTCTGGACGGCGACGCTTTGGGTTATGGCGCACCTTGTCGCCGGCGGGTCGGGGGGGTGGTGGCTCGTCGCGGGACTGACGGGCGGCCTGGCCCTGGACAGCAAGTACACCGCGCTGTTTCTCTGGTTCGGTATTGGTCTCTGGGTCCTTTTGATTCCCGCCGCCCGGCACTGGCTGCGACGCCGGCAGCCGTGGGCCGCCTGCGCCATTGGGCTGACGCTGTTTGCCCCCGTTCTGTTGTGGAACGCTGAACACGAGTGGGCCGGCTTCACCCGGCAAGGCGGCCGGATCGAGGACTGGCGCCCGGCGCGGGCGATCGGCTTTCTGGCCGAACTGGTCGGCGGGCAGATCGGCCTGGCGACCCCGCTGATCTGGGCACTGTGCATGGCCGGCCTGGTGGTTGCGACATGCCGAACCTGGTGGTTGCGCGATCCCCGCTGGTCGCTGCTCGTCGCCCTGTCCCTTCCGCCGACCGTGGTGTTCGTACAGCACGCCATCGGGGACCGGGTTCAGGGCAACTGGCCGGCCATCATATATCCGGCGCTGACGGTGGCGGCTGGCGCGATGGCGATAAGTCGCCGCTGGTGGATTGCCGCAGCCGCTCTCGGTTCAGCGATCACGGC
>DASYBP010000469.1:0-14929 GCA_036500715.1 Rhodopila sp. | reverse complement strand
GGCAGGCCGCCGAGCGAGATTCGCCGCACGCGGCGCTAGTCTCGGATAGGCGACATGGGGGTTTGGCTGACGCTCGATGAGGGTAGATTGCAGCGCATCTTCCGACTCGGGTTCATGGTCCAGCGTGTGGTGATTCGGGGTGCTCGTAGCCTAGCATAGTTGCTCGATTCTGGATAACGCGCCGAAGAGATCGGCGTGCCAATACTCGTAGTCTTCCAGACCAACTGGCAATCTGATGAGCCCATCTGTGAACCCGCTTGGCGCGGTCATGAGGTGCGTAAGTGGAATGCATTATGCTGGCGGGATGCTGAACCAAGGTCTCGGCGTCCCCGAGGCTGACTGCACACTCGCGATGGCTGCTTTGCTCTACGATGCCCCCAGAGGAGACAGGCAGCCTACGGCCAGCCTTGGCCATTTCCACCCGATCTTCTGGCAACGGTCTCGAGTCCGCAGCTGGCACCATAGCTGCCGTTCGCTGTGGCGGCCGCGAACGGCCGGTTCGTCCCCCGTCCGGCCGCTCTCGGCGGGCTCGGGCGCTGCCGCGGCGGGAGTCGACCAGACCCAGTCGTACAGCCCATCTCGTGTGAACGTCCGCTCCCTGCCAATCTAGGTCGTAGAGCCCTTGGTGCTTGTGCCTGAATGCAGTCATCCGCTTATCGGGCAAGTCAGTGCGATGAACGGGCAATATCAGCCGTCGCCACCGGTCCGGTATGGCTGGCATATTCCTTGGCGACCCAGTCGATGAACACGCGGACCCGCAGGCTGAGCTGGCGACTGCGCGGGTAGAGCGCGTAGACCAGCGTTGGCGAGGGCGGGGTGCCGGGCAGGCATTCCACCAGCGTGCCGTCGGCTAGGTCCTGCTCGACGGAATAGCGGGGCACCTGAATCAGGCCGAGGCCCTGCAACGCGGCTGCCCTGTAAGTGTCGGCGCCATTGACCGACAGAACGGAGGGCAGCGCTACGGTCCTGCGAACACCGTTGACCATGAACTCAAGCGGCAAGACACCGCCGGTCGCCGAGGAGCGGAAGCCAATCATTCGATAGCCGTCCAGCGCGTCCCACCGCCGTGGCATGCCGAAGCGACCGACATACTCGGCCGAAGCCACGGTCGTCTCGGGCAGAATGGCGACACGGCGCGCGATCAGGTCGCTCTCCTTCGGTTCGCCGGCGCGCAACACGCAGTCGATGCCCTCGCGGACGAGATCGACGAAGCGGTCGCCGTCGCCCATGAACAGTTCCAGATCCGGATAGGCGGCGAAAAACCGGGGCAGGGCGGGCACGATGAAGCGCCGCGCCTGAGTGCCCTGGACATCAACGCGCAGCAAGCCGCGCGGCCGGGCGCCGCGGAAGGCGCTTTCGGCTTCCTCGATATCGTCGAGGATCGACAGGCAGCGCCGGTAATAGGCCTCGCCGTCGAGCGTCGCGCGCACCCGCCGTGTCGTCCGCTGCAGCAGCCGCACCCCAAGCCGCGCTTCAAGCTGCTTGACGGCATCGGTGGCCGTCGAGGCGGGCAGGCGGAGGTCTTCGGCTGCGCGGACGAAGCTGCCGCGCTCCACGACCCGCGCGAACACCCGCATGGCATCGATCCGGTCCATTGCTCCCATTTTTCGGATGGTGATCCCAGAGAATGCCGGATTATCTGGCAGACGGAAAGGGTCATCTACCGCGTATCCAAAGCGGTCGGACCCAAAGTGGACGAACCCAAAGTGGACGAACATCGAACAGGAGACGCAGGATGACGACGAGCAATACGAAAATCGCCCTGGTGACCGGCGCCAGCCGGGGCCTCGGGCGCAACATGGCGATCGCGCTCGCGCGCAAGGGCGTGGACGTGATCGGCACCTACCACAGCAACAAGGCGGAGGCCGACGCGACCGTCGCGGCCATCGAGGCGCTCGGGCGCAAGGCGGTGATGTTCCAACTCAACACCGGCACGACCGCCGGCTTCGCCGCCTTCGCAGTCGATCTGAGGCAGGCGCTCGCGGCTACGTGGAACCGCGCGACGTTCGACTACCTCGTCAACAATGCCGGCATCGGCATCCACGCGCCGTTCGCGGAGACGACGGAAGCCGACTTCGACCGGCTGATGAACATCAACCTCAAGGGCGTGTTCTTCCTGACCCAGACGCTGCTGCCGCTGATCGCCGATGGCGGCCGGATCGTGAACCTGTCGAGCGGCCTCGCCCGCTTCAGCCTGCCCGGCTATGCTGCCTATGGGGCGATGAAAGGCGCCGTCGAGGTGCTGACGCGCTATCTCGCGAAGGAGTTGGGGCCGCGTGGTATCGCCGTGAACACGATCGCCCCCGGCGCGATCGAGACCGACTTCGCCGGCGGCGCGGTGCGCGACAACAAACAGGTCAACGCCTTCATCGCGAGCGTAACGGCGCTCGGCCGCCCCGGCCTGCCCGATGACATCGGCCCCGCCGTCGCCGCACTGCTGAGCGAGGACAACCGCTGGATCAACGCCCAGCGGATCGAAGTCTCCGGCGGCATGTTCGTCTGAGCCGGACAGGGAGACACGAGATGACACAGATCATCGTCATCACCGGCGCGTCCAGCGGCTTCGGGGCGCTCGCTGCCGAAGCGTTGGCGAAGTTCGGTCACACCGTCTACGCTGGCATGCGCGACACCGCCGGGCGCAACGCGCCGCAGGTGAAGGCGCTGCAGGCGCATGCCGCGCAGACCGGGGTGGACCTGCGCACCGTCGAGTTGGACGTGCAGTCTGAACCCTCGGTCGAGGCCGCGATCGCGACGATCCTGCGGGAGGGCGGGCGGCTGGATACGGTGGTCCACAATGCCGGCCACATGGTGTTCGGTCCGGCCGAGGCGTTCACGCCGGAGCAATACGCGGCGCTGTACGACGTGAACGTGCTCGGCACGCAGCGCGTCAACCGCGTCGCGTTGCCGATCCTGCGGCGGCAGGGCCGGGGCCTGGTGGTCTGGGTCTCCTCCACCAGCACGCGCGGCGGCACCCCGCCGTGGCTCGCGCCTTACTTTGCGGCCAAGGCGGGGATGGACTCGTTGGCCGTCAGCTACGCGGGTGAGCTGGCGCGCTGGGGGATCGAGACCTCGATCATCGTGCCCGGCTCGTACACGAAGGGCACCAACCACTTCGTCCATGCCGGGGCACCAGCGGATACAGCACGGGCGGCGGAGTATGCCGACGGGCCAACGGGCGACATCCCCGACATCGCGCTGAAGGGGCTGAGCGCCCTCGAACCACCGGATGCCGACGCCAGCGAGGTGGCCGAAGCGATTGCGCGGGTCGTGGACATGCCGTTCGGCAAGCGGCCGTTCCGTGTGCATATCGACCCGTCCGAGGATGGCGCCGAGGTCGTCAACCGCGTCGCGGATCGCGTTCGAGCGGAACTGCTCCGCCGGATCGGCCTCGCCGATCTGCTCCACCCCACCGCCTGAAGCGACCCCGTTCACTCAAGGAGAAGTTCGATGCCCTTTGCCAACATCAAAGTACCGCAGGCCGCCCTGTCGAAGGCTCAGAAGGAGGAGATTGTGCATCGCGTCACCGACATGTTTGTCGAGTATTTCAGCGAAGCAGCGCGCCCGCACACTATGATCCTGATCGAGGAAGTACCGGACGGCGGCTACGGCCGTGCGGACGAAGTGCTCGTCATCCCCGGCCCGTACCGGGCGAAAGACTAGCGCTGGCAGCCTTTGGGCGCTTGACGCTGCAGGCGCCCGATCCACAGACAAGACCGGACCAGCAGGCGCGTACACCGATAAGGAGACCATACCTTGATCCAACGTCATGACCACGATGGGGTGTGCAGCTGTGGCCTGATCGACGTTCACGCGCACTGCCTGTCTATACGCTACCGCCAGGCGTTGACGGACGCCGGTCTGCTTTCGCTCGACGGCGGATACCCGATACCAGATTGGTCTTCGCAAAGCGCGCTGGAGGTCATGGACCGGGACGGTATCGACACGATGCTGTTGTCGGTCACCTCGCCGACCGTCAGTTTTCTCAAGACTGCAAGTGAACGCGTGAACCTGGCACGTCAGATCAATGAAGAACTGGCGCAAACAGCAAAGGACCATCCGGGGCGCTTTGGCGGTTTTGCGACATTGCCGTTACCTCATGTCGCCGAATGTGTTGCGGAGGTTCGTTATGCGCTCGACGAGCTCAAGCTCGACGGTGTCATCATCGAAACCAATGCTGACGGTCATTATCTGGGCGACCCGCAGCTCGAGCCGATCTTCGCCGGACTCGATGAGCGGCGCGCGAAGGTCTTCCTCCACCCCACCACTCCCGCCTGCTTCGAAAAGGTCGGGCTGCAGCGACCCGCACCGCTGTTCGAATTTCCAGTCGATACGGGCCGGACGATTGTCGACATGATCTTCGCAGGAACATTCGAGCGATACCCGAACGTGTCATTAATCGTTCCACACGCCGGCGGCGTCCTGCCCTCCATCGCGCACCGCATCGCTCTTCTGTCTGGAATGCCGGTCATGAAGCCGGCACCGAAGCCGGGCGGGGACGTCATTGGTATCCTGCAACGGCTTTACTACGACCTGGCCATGTCGGCGAATCAGGCCACGTTCGATAGCCTCCGTACGCTCGCTCCACTCTCGCAGATCCTATACGGAACGGATTTCCCCTTCCAATCATCCACCAACGTGCAGGCGAATGGCGCAAACTTCCGCAAACTCAAAGGACTCTCGCTGGAAGAGCACATCGAAATTGCCCGCTCGAACGCCCTGCGGCTCTTCCCGCGGCATGCTTATGGACACCACAGCCAGTAGAAACGAGCGGAGAACGATCTACGCCATATCTTGGCCCATACATCGATCGCGCTCGGGGATCGAGACCTCGATCACCGTGCCCGGCGCCTACACGAGGGGCACCAACCACTTCGTCCATGCCGGGGCACCAGCGGATACAGCGCGGGCGGCCTGCCGTTCCGCTTTCGGCCAATCTCGGGCCTCATTCTCACAGCCCCAAAGGTCAGCTTTGGATCCTTTAAGTAGCTGTCCGCGCAGGGCCTGACGCGCTGCCAGACAGCCTGTAAGCGGGACGCCCTGTGCAACCCGTAACCTCTCCGCTGAGGTACTACGGCTACTTCATTCGCTCGATCAGCGCCATCGCCGCGGCTGGATTGCGTTCCTTGCAGCCGCTGATGACATACAGAAACACGTCTCGTCCGTCCGCCTTCGGCTGCCGCGCGCCAACAGTCTCGATCCCGTCAGCGGCGGCACCAGACGCCCACTGACGCGCCCGATGGGCCCACTGATCGAGCGTTGTTTCGGCATAGCCGGCGGCCTCGGCCGGGGTCGTCCCCATGATGCGGGCATACACGAACGGCGCCGTGGGATCGCCGATTTGCGGATACGCCGAATCCCCCGCGACCACGATCGCAACGCCATATTCCCGCGCAAGAGTAACGAAGTCCGGCGTGCGGAAACTGTCGTGCCGTACTTCGACGGCGTGACGTATGGCGGTGCCCTCGACGCTCTTGGGCAACAGCTTCAGGAATCTCGCGAAATCCTCCGCATCGAATTTCTTTGTCGCCATGAACTGCCAGTTGACCGGACCCAGCTTGTTCCGCAGGTGCATCACGCCGCTCGAGAAGAATCGCTCGATGGACTCGCCCGCCTCCGCCAGAACCCGCCGGTTCGTGGTAAAGCGCGGCCCCTTGACAGCGAACACGAAGTCCTCCGGGGTCTCGTCATGCCATTTGATGAAGCTGGCCGGCTTCTGTGATCCGTAATAGGTGCCGTTGATCTCGATAGAAGTCAGTTTCCGGCTGGAAAACTCCAGTTCGCGCTTTTGCGCTAAACCGTCGGGGAAGAACGTGCCGCGCCACGGCTCAAAGGTCCATCCGCCGACGCCGATCCGGATACTGGCCGCCCCCGATCGCGACATCGCGGGATCGGTCAAGATTGCCGCCACGCCGCCGGCACTTTGACCGCCAGGAAGCGAGCCAGCGCGGCGTTGACCGCGACCGGCTTCTCCTGCGCCATCCAGTGCCCTGACGGCACAACCACCTCGGTCAGGTCGGCGCAATAGTCGCGCATCGGTTCGGCAAGCCGAGAATCGATCGTCTCGCATGTGTAATCATACGCGCCATGCAGGAACAGCACCGGCATCGCCAGTCGGCCGTCGTCGCGCGCCTTCCGCGCGTAGGCAATATTTCGCTCATGGTTCATGTACCAGGAATCGGGGCCAAAGAAGCCATTGCGCTCCAGCGCGGCGACATAGCTGTCGAGATCGGCTTCGGTCAGCACGTCCGTATCCCTCGGCACCGAAGGCGCCCGTCCCGCGCCCGAGAACCAGCCGCCGTCGCGACGGACCAGCGCGGTACGAGACGGTTGGCCCTTGCCCGCCGGATTGCCCTTGCGGAACAAGGCCTTCACCGTGTCGGCGACATTTGCCTCGAACGCCGATCGGGCTTGATCGAAGCTCTCCTCGTAAAACAACTGGTATTCCCATTGGCCAGCCGGGAACTCAGCCTCGGGATAAATCGAACGATTCACTAACGCAATGATTCGCCCAATCGCAAAGCCACCCGGCAGATAAGGCACGCAGAGATTCACAACGACCAAGCAACGATCGGGATGATGGCTGCCCAGGCTCCAGACCACCGGACTGCCCCAATCGTGGCCGACCCACACAGCTTTATCGCGACCAAGCGCGTCCAGCAGTTCGATCATGTCGCGGACGCTGTGCTCGAGCGCATAGTCCTCGTGCCGGCTGTAGATCCCGGAGCGGCCGTAGCCGCGCATGTCCGGCGCGATGCAGCGAAACCCCAGCGCCGCGAACACCGGAAGCTGATGCCGCCAACTGATCGAAAGCTCGGGCCACCCATGGACAAAGATCAGCGGCGTGGCATCCCAGGCGCCGCAAGCCAGGTAGAACGTCGTATGACGTTCGCTGCGCGCGACGTGTTCGGTGATCGGATACATCGGTCCTCCGGCCCTTGGTCTGCCAGCCAATATACCGATCATGGAGAACCCAGGCAAAAGCGCGGCGGTTTTATCGGCTATGCTGGGGTGGTGTGTGCGTAGGCAGCATGCGGTTCAGCAACCCGTCGCGCAGAACGAACTGATGATACATTGCACCCAGGACGTGCAGCCCGACAAAGCCGAGGAGAACATAGGCAACGACCTGGTGAACGGCGCCCATATCTTGACCCCAGGATGAGCCTTCAGGCGACAGTGTCGGCAGCGGAATGAGGCCAACCAACCTGACCGTCCAGCCACGTGCATTGGCGTTGATCCAGCCCAGCAACGGCAGCACGATGAGGATCGCGTACAGCAGAAAATGCGTCGAGCGCGACAGCACTCGCAAAGGGGCGGCTAGGTCGTCCGGCGGTGGCGGCACGATGCTTACTGACCGCCACGCCAGGCGCACCAGCATGATCAACAGAATCGACGTCCCCACCGATAGATGCCAGGCGATCAACCCGTCGGGCTTGGTATCGTGCCCGATATCCGGCATCGTCCATGCGACGATGAATTGAACCACTAACAGCAGCAGAACCAGCCAGTGCAGCCCCTTCGCAATCCCATTATAGCTGTTCACAGGCATTCCCCCCCAAGTCACAGCAGGAACAGGACACCCAGGCTGAGCACCCCGCCGGCAATGCAGTAATACGCGAACGGGTTCAGCGCCCAGGCATCGTGTTGCCGGAAATAGCGCATCAGGAACGCGGTGCTCAACAATGCCGTGATACCCGCTACGACCGCCGCGATGACCGACAGCGTCAGTACCCCCTGCGGCACGTGCTCGCGCATCAGTTTCGGCACCTCCAGCACGGTCGCACCCAGGATGATCGGGGTCGCGATCAGGAACGAGAAATGCGCCGCCCCTTCGTGGTTGATTCCCCGCAACAATCCGCCGACAATCGTCGCGCCCGACCGCGAGATGCCGGGAATCAGAGCCGTACACTGCCAGCAGCCGATGGTGAACGCATCCATCGGCGACAACGTCGACAGGTGACGATCCGCACTGCCTCGCCCCCGCAGCCGCTCTCCGAACAACAGCAGGAACCCGTTGACGATCAGGAACGCCGCGGCAATGACCGGCGATCCGAACAGCCCGCGAACGAATTTCTCCGCCACGAAGCCGAGGACCACCGCCGGGATGGTGGCGATCACCACCAGCACGAATACCCGTCGACTTTCGGTGACCTGGTGCGCCCCGCCAATCCCCAGCAGACCCCTGAGGATCGCCCACCAGTCCTGCCAGAAATACCCCAGCAGCGCGGTCGCGGTCCCCAGATGCAGCATCACCAGAAACGGCAGGAACTCTGCCGAGCGCTGATCGATCCCCCAATGCAGCAGTGCCGGCAGCACCACTGCATGCCCCAGGCTGCTGACAGGAAACAGCTCCGTTGCCCCCTGAAGGATGGCGATCACGAGGGCTTGCAGAATGTCCATAAGAAGCTCCGGCCAATTCGGTGCCGCAGCTTAGCGGATTCCTGATCGCGCCTGCACCGTCCGCCCCGAGCCGCGGCGAGTTACACCTGCCTGTGCGCGATCGCCAGTAGGGCGCGCAGATAGGCAGCTCCATCCGACGGACGCTCCAGCAAGCCAATCCGCGCTCTGTAGTCCGCCGCGAGGTCCGCGTAATCGGAGATCGCATCGGACTCGGCCAGCCAGTTGCCGATCGACCAGAGCTCCGTCCACAGCGGGGCGTAGTCATGGCTCCTCAGGTCGTCGGCTAGATGCTGCAGCAACTGCGCGGCCGCGGCACTGACCGCATCGTTCGGGTCCGCATCCACCAATCGCAGACGCCACGCCGCGGCGCGCTCCAGTTCCTCGATCTCCGGCTCCTCCGGTCCGTTTGACACGGACCTACAAGCCGATCGGGGCCACCTCGGCGATGAACATCACATCACCGGTGGCGATATCGGGATTACCAGGGCCGTCCATGGCGACAATATGCCCGTTGCCCTGACGCGCAATCCACACTGGCGTTTGCGTGGCCGCACGTTCGGCTTCGGCAATCACGTCCGGTGGGACTTCGGCCCACAACGCTTCGTTCAGAATCTTGATTCGGTCCACGCTGCACTCCCACTTTTCTACCGCAAGCCGAACGTGCGCGGATTGAACCGGTTCCGTTCAACCCGCGTCAGCGCCCCACGGTACACTCGATCTGACCGTGCGGCTCGTCGGTCGCGACGAACACCTGGTTCGGGTTGTCCATTTCGAATGGAGCGAAATTGATCAGCAGGTAATGCTTGTTGGGGCAGGCCATGCTGATGTCGGCGACTTCAGGCACCGCTTCCAGCGCCGCCATCCCCATGCGATAAAGGCTGTCCTGCACACTGCTGCTGTAGGTTGTCGCGAAGACCTCCAGCAAGGTTGTCAGAACATTGGCATTGGCGGCCGCATAGTCCGCCGGCACGCTGTTCCAGCGCCATGAAGCGTCCATTGCAGTCGCCACGATGCGGTCATGCGTCTCGGGGATCGTGGTGTACCGGTCGTGAATATAGTGCTCCCAACCAGACTGGGTCGATTTCATGAATGTAAAGGCCGACACCCCCGACTCGGTCTTTAGATCGTTCCGAGTCGCCACGACTTTCGCGAATGGCCTGCCGTTGCTGTCGAGCAGAAAGCTGTGCTGATGCGGCGTCCCGTTCAATGACAGACGTGACCACTTGGTCTCGTGCGCGGTGACGGTTGCGCTGTCCACTGCCGAGTAAAGGTCCAGCAGCTTTCTGGCCACCGCCGCACAGAAATCCTCAATTCCTGCCGCAATATTTTCGTGTGCAACGATATTGACGATGTTTTTCACCGTATCGGTTGCGACCGAGGTTGAATTGTCGGCGCGGGTGAATGCGTCATCGAAACGTCCGGTGACCATCGCCCGTACGGTCAGCTCGCGCACCTCGTGCCGCTCGCGGCTGCGATCAACCCGCATCACCCGGACGCGGTCCTTGCCGTAGGTCTTCTGCAGCAGCGTCATGATGGCGTACTCCTTGATCAGCTCGGCGACCGGATGGACGATTTCAGGCATCGCAGCGTCTTTGTCGTGGTTCGCTGACGCGATAGGGCTGCAAATCCCGGACCGGAGACCGGGCCGCTTGGCCAGTCGGCGTTCTGCAACGTCTGGTTGGCATTGTTATTGCTGCCTTATTGCTGCTGCTTGGTTGTGCGTGCAGAGGTCGCCCGCACGGCAGGGCCGCTCGGTAGGATAGGGACGCAAACCATGTCTTCGAACAGCGAAGGCGTGCCCACCATTGCCATACAAGGCGCGGATCCGTTGCTGTGTAATCACGATCTGGCACCAACCGCTCCCGAGGGCCGGACCTGGGGCGTGTTCAGCTGTTCGCGATGTGGATGTCCGATGTCCACTCGGTCGGCGGCTCCACGTTCGCCGCGAGTCTGTTTTTCCTCGGCCTGACCGGATGGCAGGTGCTGATCTCGATGCTGGCCGGAATCATGGCGGTTATTTCTTGATGAACCTGATCGGACGGCCGTCGCTGCGCCTCGGCATTCCCTATCCGGTCCTCGCCCGCATCTCCTTCGGCGTCATGGGTGCCAATCTCGCCGCCATCGTCCGTGGTGTCGTCGGCATCGTCTGGTATGGAGTTCAGACATACTTCGCCTCCAAGGCGGTCCAGGTGCTGGTTGTGACCGTGGTGCCGTCCGCCGCCAACCTGACCCACAACAGTATCTTCGGCCTGTCCACGCTGGCCTGGTTCAGCTTCCTGTTCATGTGGTTTTTTCAATTGGTGATCTTCCTCAGCGGCATGGAGCGCATCCGCCGCTTCATCGATTTCTGCGGGCCGGTGGTCTACGTCGTCATGTTCGCGCTGGCGATCTGGATCCTGTGGCAGACCGGATTCTCCAGTCTGAATCTGCAACTCAGCCCGCCGGCCGCATCGACCGGTGCAACCGTCGGCGTGATGGCGAACGCCGCCATGCTGATCGTCGCCTACTTCGCCGCGCTGCTGCTCAATTTCGGCGATTTCGCCCGCGTCGCCAAAGGCCCGTCGGCGATGAAGCTGGGCAACTTCCTCGGCCTGCCCGTCAACTTCCTGGTGTTCTCGCTCATCACCATGATCGTTACTGCCGGCACATTGAAAGTGTTCGGCCAGGCGATCATGGATCCGGTCCGCATCGTCGAGCGGATCGGCAATCCGATCGTGGTCGTCATCGGCTCGTTGACGTTCATCGTGGCGACCATGGGGATCAATATTGTCGCCAACTTTGTCTCCCCTGCGTACGACATCGCCAATCTCTACCCTGAGCGCATAAATTTCAGGCTGGGCGGCCTGATCACCTCGATACTGTCGGTGCTGGTATGTCCCTGGCTGTTCGTCGCCAGCCCACAGGCGATCACCCTGTTCGTCAGCATCTTCGGCTCTGTCCTGGGCCCGATGTTCGGGATCATCGTCGCCGACTACTACGTCGTGAAACGCCAGACGGTCGATGTGAACGAACTCCACACGATGTCGCCGAGCGGGGATTTTAATTACGATATCGGATCGAACCATAAGGCGCTGATCGCGCTCGCCACTGCTGGAACCCTCTCCATCGGTCTCGCGCTGCTTGGTGCCTACGGCGTGATGTTCAACGTCGGCGACTGGGGCTGGCTGATTGGCGCCTGCGCGGGCGCGGGCGCGCCTACTGGGGCCTGTCCGGACAAGGCAGTGCCACCGCAGCGGTGCGAGCCGGCGAGTGATCGGCCCCCAGGCAATCAACCACGACCGACCCAGGGCATCTTGGTAGCCATGATGGTCACGAACTGAACGTTCGATTCCAACGGAAGGTTTGCCATGAAGGCGACCTGCTTGCCGACATGGTCGACGTCCATCCGCGGCTCGACCATCACCTGGCCATTCGGCTGCAACTGGCCATTGGTGGACCGAGCGGTCATCGGCGTGGCGGCGTTGCCGATATCCACCTGGCTGCAGCAGATGTCGTACTGGCGTCCATCGAGGGCGATCGACTTGGTCAATCCGGTGATCGCATGCTTGGTCGAGGTGTATGCCACCGATCCGGGCCTCGGGTTGTGCGCCGAGATCGAGCCGTTGTTGATGATGCGGCCGCCCTGGGGCGCCTGGTCGCGCATCATGCGGAACGCGGCATTGGCACAAAGGAACATCGCGTCGAGGTTGATCGCGCAGACCGTGCGCCACATCTCGAAGGTAAACTCGCCGAAATTGGTGGTGGGAACGTTGCCACCGGCGTTGTTGAACAGCGTGTCCAGGCGGCCGAAGCTGGATTTTACCCGTGCGAACAGGGCGTCGACCTGTGCCGGGTCGGTCACGTCCGTGGGCACCACCAGCGGCTTGCCACCCTTCGCCATGCCGGCGGTTTCCTCCAGCGCATCCTTGCGGCGCCCGGCGAGCGCAACCGACCAGCCATCCGCCAGCAGGTTCAGTGCCGCGGCGCGCCCGATCCCGCTGCCTGCACCGGTGATAACGGCGACCCGATCTGTCATGGGCTGTTTCCTTCCCCAAAGAGGTGTGATCCGGCGGTCATTCTGGACCGTGGTTGCCGCCTGGGGAAGACGGTGCGACCCTCGGCGCGGAGGAACCGCCAATGCCGCGCTTTGCCGCCATCGGGCTGGACCATCGCCATATCTATGATCTGACCGCCGGCTTGCTCGCCGCTGGCGCGGTCTGCGTCGGCCATGACCCGGTCACCACCGACCCGCGCGTGCTGGCGGGATTTCGCAAACGCTTTCCCGATGTGCCTGCCGTAGCGCGCGAACGCCTGCTGGACGATCCCTCGATCGATTTCATCGTGCTTGCCGCCGTGCCGCGGGATCGGGCCGAACTGGCGATCGAGGCGATGCAGCGTGGCAAGGACGTGATGGTCGACAAGCCGGGTGTGACCACGCCGGCGCAACTCGACGCGGTCGAGGCGGCGGTGCGGGAGACCGGACGCATCTGGTCGGTTGCGGTCGGACGGCTGACTTCGCCGTCGGTGCAGGCGGCGCTGGCCGTGGCGCGATCGGGCGAACTCGGGCGGCTGGTTTCGCTGACCAGCCTGGCGCCGCACCGGCTGAACCGAGCGCTGCGGCCGGCATGGTTTTTCGACCGGGAGGCGTGTGGCGGGATCATCACCGATATCGGGGTGCATTCGACCGACCAGTTCCTGGCTTTCGCGAATGCGTCCGACGCGGTCATCGCAGCCAGTACGATCGGTTGTTTCGACGCCGAGCCACCGGACTTCGAAAATTTCGCCGAGGTAACGCTGCGTGGCGGCGGCATGACCGGGACGATGCGGATGGACTGGTTCACTCCGGACGGACTGCCCGACTGGGGCGACGGACGGCTGTTTCTGGTCGGCACCGAAGGCACGTTGGAACTGCGCAAGAACCTCGACATCGAGGGCAGGCCGGGCGGCAGCCATATGTTCGTGACTAACAAGAAGCAAACGAGATACCAGGATTGCAGCCAACTTCCAGTCGCCTACTATGAGAATTTCGTGGCTGACGTGCGCGACCGTGCCGGACGGACGATGGAACGCGGGCGCCTGTTTGCCGCCTGCCGGCTGGCGTTGCGATGCCAGGCGCTGGCGGAACGCTTCATGCCGTGACCAGGATTTCGGTCAGCCCGCGCGCGATGACACGGCGAAGGTCGTCGAGCGTCAGGGCGATGCACCCCTCGGTCGGGGCGAAGTCATCACGGGCGAGGTGGAGAAAGATGGCGGACCCTCGCCCAGGCAACACTGGGGCGTCGTTCCAGCCGAGGACCCCGATGATGTCGTAGCTGGCTTCATCGCGCCACAATGCCTCCGACCGCGCATCGATCGGCAGCCGAACCAGCCGGTTGTAGAACCGGTGGGCTGGGTCGTCACACCAGCCGTCGTGGCGGCCGAGCGGTCTGACCGGGACGGCGCTCTTGGGGGCCGGCAGTCGGTCGGGACGGTAAAGCACTTCGCGCAGGGGCAGCGGGCCGGCGGGCGTGGCGCCGTCGCCCTCGCGCTTGTCGGCGCGCACGCCGCCGCGGCCCAGCGCGGCGCGGAACGTCTCGGGTCCCAGGGTGAATGTGCCGGACGGGGTGACGGTGGCGCGCATGGTTCGGGGGGTGTATCCTGCGGTCGTAGCGTTATACGATGAATGCTTTAATCTCTGATTCACAAGCAATTTCACCAGCCTGAGGTCGCTTCGCGATTCGATCCAGGCTGATATTGCTCTGGTGGAGGAAACCAATGGCGCGTGTTCCCTATCTCGAACCGTCTGAGCTGGCGCCTGAAGATCGGGACTTGCTGAGCCGGCCGATCGCGCTGTTCAAGGCGCTGGCGCATTCGCCCAAGGCCGCGCGGGCGTTCTCCGGCCTGGGTGGCTATATCCGCCACGGCAGCAAACTCGATCCGCGACTGCGCGAACTGGCGATCCTGCAGGTGGGCTGGCTGGCGCGCTCGCCGTACGAGTGGTCTCACCATGTGAAGTTGGGGCATGACTTCGGCGTCAGCGATGCCGACGTTCAGGCGCTGATCGACGATAGCGCTGGCAGGGCAACGACCTTGGATGCGCTGTCGAAACTGGTGCTGAAGGCGGCTCGGGAGATGACCGCCGACGGCGCGATGACCGTGGCGACGTTTGCCGCACTGCAAGCGGAACTCGGCAACGAGCAGGTCGTGGACCTGACGCTGACCATTGGGTTCTACAACGCGGTGGTGCGGGTTCTGGCCACGCTGCAGATCGATGTCGAGCCGGACTATATGCCGTATCTTGAGCGGTTTCCGCTGCCGGCCTGACGCAGGCGTTACCGGCTTCCTCGAAATGGCCACAATGCGGTGCCGGTTTGGCCATGCAAGCGGCCCATACCCATCCCAGCCCGGGGCGTCGTCAAACCAACGCCTCGGCCGAAGAAGGGAACTGCTATGCCGATCAAGAGTTTGCATCTCGCCTTTGCGCTTTCCGGGCTGTTGGCCTCCAGCGGCGGCGCCTGGGCGCAAGGCACGTGGGACGACACACATGGACGTCGTGACCAAGTGAATGACCGCC
>DASYBP010000468.1:0-18094 GCA_036500715.1 Rhodopila sp. | reverse complement strand
CTGGTCGCCGACGACGTCGAGATGAACCGGGAGATCGTGCAAAGCTTCCTGAGCGATGCCAACCACGAGGTAACCTGCGTCGAGGATGGCGCCGAAGCGGTAGCGGCCGCGGCAGCCGCCGATTACGATGTGATCCTGATGGATGTGCGCATGCCAAGGGTCGATGGGCTGGAGGCGACACGTCGCATCCGAAGGCTGGTTGGACCTAGAGGCCAGGTGCCGATTGTGGGTGTGACCGCTCAGGCCTTTGCCGAACAGGTGGCGGACTGCAGAAAGGCAGGCATGGACGCGCACCTCTCCAAGCCCTTCAGCCCAGACGCCCTGCTGGCCGCCGTGGCCCACGCGGCCGAGGTTCGGCCGGCTTGATGGCGCGGGACAACCGCCTGTTCGTCGAGGCTGTCCTCGGCTTCACCGCGATCGGACACTAGACGTTCCACAGACGTCGTATCATCTCAAACCCGGCGCGATCCGACTGGGCAAGCGCATTCCGGTCCTCCGGCCAGTCGTCATTGCGCAAGAAATACGCGGTGGTAGTGTTCGCGAAATATTCCATTGCGTTGGTAATCGCGTTGGCCTGGTGCATCACCCCGGTCACGTTCAGAACGTGTTCATAAATGCCGGACGCCAGCGCGGCCTGGTACGCCCGATTAATGGTCGCGTTGCGAACCCCATTGGGCACCAGGCGGTCCTGATAGGCATGCGCGACTTCATGCAGCAACGCCGCCGGGTATCGCGTGACGTCCTGAACCAGGCTGACGAATTGCCCCGCCTGAAGAATGTTGATCGAACCCGCCTTGCAGGCCGGTTCGCCGTATTCTCTGAGCCATGGTTCCGCGCCGACCCAATGATAGACCGCAACGCTTGGAAAATCCGGCGTGAGATGATCCGCCATGATCGGCACCACCGAGCGAAGCGCCGCCAGCGGCCCGTGTGGCAGCACCGCTTCGATCTCCCGCAGTTTCTGCTCCAGGACCCTGGACAGAATAAGGTCGAGGCCGCCCCACGTCGCCTGCTCAAAGCCGATACGCCAGTCTCTGATCGTCACGTAGTCGTAGCCAGCCCTTTGCATGAGTCTCTTTCAAATTCTGAGTCGGTGCCGCAATTCTGAGTCGGTGCCGCAGCCGCGCTCGACGTTACCGATGACTCTTGATCTGACGGCCGCAAATTCCCGTGTACATCCGATGATTGGTTTCGTACATTGCGATTTTCGTTGCTGCCGACACCGGATTTCCAGCTACCGGCGCTCGGGCGGCACCCGCAGCGGCAGCAGGAACAGCGCCGCCACCGCCGCGGCGGCACCACACATCAGCAGGATCACCAGCGGCGGCAGTGCGGCAACCACAGGGGCGCTCACGGTGGGCGCCGTCGCCTGTGCCACCAGCACCGGGACCGCCAACCAGCCCAGCAATTGCGCATACCGCTCCGGTCCGAACAGCGCCATTGGCAAGGTGCCTCGATTGATCGTCATGACCCCATTGCTCATGCCGTAGGCCAGCGCGAAACCAGCCGCCGCGACAGGACCACCAAACAGCAGCAGCGTGGCGCCGGCCGGAAACAGCAGCGCCGCGATCCGGGCCTTGATCAGCAAATCGACGCGCGGACCAATCGCATACTCCAGGATCCGTCCCGCGACCTGCCCAGGACCGATCAGCGCGGCGACGCCCACCGCCTCGGCACCACTCAGCCCGACGCCCTGCAGCAGCCACAGCACCTGCACCGCGATAGTCGAGGTAATGAACCAGCGCAGCGCAAAAAATCCACCCAGCAGAATGAGTGTCCGCCGCTCCGCCGCGGACTTCGCCAGCCCTCCGCCGCGAGCATCCGCGCTTGCCCCCGGCGGCGACGGCGGCACCAGCAGCCAGACCATCGGTAAATTAACCGCCAGCATGAGCCCCGCGTAAACCATCAGCAGGCCGCGCCACGCCAGCACCCCGATCAGCGCCGCCCCCAGCGTCCAGAACACCGTGCTCGCGAACCCTGCCAGCAACGTGATCCCCGTGATGCTTGGCCCCGCTTCTTTCCCCAACAGCCCGCCGACGGTGGCGAAGGCGGCGTCGTACAGACCCATTGCCATGCCGAGGCCGATGATTGTCCATCCGGTGTACCAACTCATCAGCCCTTGGCTGAGCGCCAGCACCATTTGACCGGCCGCGATAACAAAAATGCTGGCGAGAAGGGCGCCGCGCCCGCCGTGCTGGCTGATCCATTTTCCGACCCAGGGCGCGCACGCCGCGGCCGCCAGCAGCGCCCAGGAAAACGCGCCCAGGACCCTGAACGATGATTGCCCGAACGTCGCCGCGACCGGACCCGCCACAATGGCCGGCAAGAAGAAGCTCGTTCCCCAAGATAGCGTCTGGTTGATCCCAAGCACGGCGCCGAGTTGGAGGCGAGAGACGGACATGCAAAGCAACATCTAGGGTAAGGTGGCGCTGAACAATCCACCACATCGCCAATTGTCGGCGCCCCATCCGCAGCGGTAGAACAGACCGGCAGCAAGGGCCAGCATTAGGGGAGCGTCCGATGAGCAGTCCGTCCTTCGATTACACTGTCGCCGACTTCAACTACATCGAGCACGCCGACGGCCCGCAGCGGTTGCGTTTGTTCATGCCGGTTGCGACCGGTCCATTCCCTCTGGTCGTCGATCTTCACGGCGGCGCCTGGTGCAACCAGGATCTGAAGGATTGCGAGCCGCGCGATCTTACGCTTGTTCGCGACGGGTTCGCCGTCGCGGCGCTGAATTTTCGCCATGCCGGTTCGGGCTATCCGACATCACTGGTGGATATCAACTTCGCGATCCGCTGGCTGAAGGCCCATGCTGGCAAACTCGGCCTGCGCGCCGATGCGGTCGGCCTGTCGGGACAGAGCAGCGGCGGGCACCTTGCGATGCTGGCGGCAATGCGCCCGGCCGATCCCCGCTACGCCGCAATCGCCGCGCCCGACGGCGCCGCCGTGGATGCGTCGGTAAAGGCGGTCGTGATGCAGTGGCCGGTGATCAACCCACTGTCGCGCTATCGCAACGCCGCCCGCCTGCGTGACGCCGGCAACCCGCCGGCCTGGGTCGGCGACATCCCCAGCCGCCACGATCTGTACTGGAAAACCGAGGCGGCGATGGAGGAAGGCAACCCGATGCTGATCCTGGAGCGTGGGGAACCAGTAGTCCTGCCGCCGGCGCTCTGGATCCAGGGGCGCCCCGACCCGACGCACGACTACCGTGATCCGGTCGGCACCTTCGAGGGCAACGAACCGGAGCGGTTCGCGTACAACTACCGCAAGGCCGGTGGCTCGTTGGAGTTGCTGTATATCGACAATGCCACCCGCGCCACGGCGGCCTCGCACGACCCCACCGCTGCGTTCTTCCGCGGCCACCTTGGCTGACGTTGCCGGCGGAACCGCTCGACAAAAACGGCCTGGTGTAACGTCATCGTAACATTCGACCCGGCGACAGCGCCGATTGTCTAAGCTAGAGAACCTGTTCAACACAGGCGAAACCGGTCACCTGCCGGCCCGCGTGGCTTGCTCTTCGCTTGCGTAGAGGCGCCGACATCTAGAGTGAGGCATGGACAGGGAAACCCCCAAAAGGCGGCGTGAGACCCAAGCCCGTCCCGATCCGGCGGCGCGCCCGCGCGCGGCCCCGCAACTGGGCCGGCGTCTGCCGCGTCTCACGCAGCTTGTGCTCGTCGCCGCGCTCTTGGGCATCGTGCTGATCGTTTTTGTCGCCGGTCCCGCGGTCCGCCATCTGCTGGGGCTGCAGACCCAGACGGAAACCTCGGAGGCCGCCGCGCAGGTCGAAGGTCAGGCGTTCAAGCCGACCGAGCGGCAATGGGCGACACTCAAGATCCAGACAGTGGAGGACCACGTTTTCCAGAATGCGGCGGAAACCGAGGGCAAGATCGCTATCGATGACGACCTTGTGACGCAGGTGTTCTCCCCCTACACCGGCCGGGTGACGCGGCTGATGGCGCGGGCCGGCGACGTGGTCAAACAGGGCGACCCGCTGTTCGCCGTGCAGGCCACCGAACTGGCACAGGCGCAGAATGACCTGATCACCGCCGTCGGCGCCCTGAAAACCGCGCGGGCGCAGCTCAACCTCGCGGAGACCAATGAAAAGCGGCAGCACGCTTTGTATCAGGCGCAAGGCGCCGCGCTGAAGGACTGGCAGCAATCGCAGGTTGATCTGGCCACCGCCCAGGGCGGGCTGAGCAGCGCGCAGATCGCGCTGGCCGCCGTCCGTAGCCGGCTGCGCATCCTGGGCAAGAGCGACGAGGATATCGACGCCATCGAAAATTCCCCCGATCCGCTAAAGCTCGACGCCGACACCTTGGTGCGTGCCCCGATCGGCGGAACCGTGGTGCAGCGCCAGATCGGCCTCGGCCAGAACATCGTCAGCGCCTCCTCCGGTGCATCAACGCCGGTTTTCATGATCGGCGACCTGTCCCGGGTCTGGCTCGTCGCCAATGCCAGGGAGGAGGACGCGCCTCATCTGCACGTGGGCGACCCGGCGGAGGTCCACGTCCTGGCTTACCCCGATCGTGTCTTCCGCGCCAAGCTGGCTTATGTCGGCGGATCGATCGACGCCACGACCCACCGGTTGCCGGTGCGCGCCGAGGTGGACAACCCCGACGGCCTGCTGAAGCCAGAGATGTTCGCCAGCTTCCGCATCATCACCGGCGCGGACCAACGCAGCCCTGCCGTCCCTGCCGTCTCGGTCGTCTACGAAGTCGATTCCGCGCACGTCTGGGTCGCCGATGAAAAGGCCAAAACGTTGGAGATCCGCGTGATCCGTGTTGGCCACACGCGCGACGGGTTGGTCCAGGTACTGGATGGGCTGAAGCCGGGCGACAAGGTGGTGACCGCCGGTGCCGTGTTTATCGACCGTGCCGTCACCGGCGATTGAGCGGAGACCTTTGCGATGAACGCGGTGATCGCCCTGTCCCTGAAGCAGCGGATCCTGGTTTTCGTTGTCATGCTGGGCGTCTTCGGCGGTGGTGTCATCGCCTTCATGAAGCTGAATATCGAGGCGTACCCCGATCCGGTGCCGCCGCTCGTGGACATCATCGTGCAAAGTCCCGGCCAGTCCGCCGAGGAGATGGAACGCTACATGACCATTCCGGTCGAGATCCAGATGGCCGGAATTCCCAACGTGACCGCGATCCGCACCATCTCCTTGTTCGGCCTGTCCGACATCAAAGTCCAGTTCACCTACGACTTCACCTATCAGGAAGCCGAACAGTGGGTGATCAACCGGCTGTCGCAGCTTCCGCCGCTGCCGAACGGTGCCACGCCGCAGATATCCCCGGAAAGCCCGATCGGTGAGATCATGCGCTATCGCGTGGTCGGACCGCCCGGCTATTCGGTTACCGATCTGAAGACGATCGAGGACTGGATGCTGGAACGTCGCTTCAAGGCGGTGCCTGGCGTCGTTGACGTCAACGGCTGGGGCGGCAAGACCAAGACCTACGACGTGACAATCGACCTGGAAAAATTGCTGAGTTACGGGCTGACTGTCCCGCAGGTAGTGGCGGCCCTGAACAACGCCAACGTCAACGTCGGCGGCCAGACGGTGAATTTCGGTGCCCAGTCGGCCGTCGTGCGCGGCCTTGGCCTGATCGACTCGATGGGCGACATCGCGGACACCATGGTGTCTCAGAACAATGGCTCACCGGTGTTCGTCCATGACATCGCGACGGTAAGGGTGGGCAACGTCCCGCGGCTCGGCATCGCCGGACAGGATGCGGATGATGACATCGTTCAGGGTATCGTGCTGATGCGGCGCGGCGCCCAGAGTCTGCCCACGATCAAGCGGGTCGAGGCGCTGATCGAGCAGATCAACCATTCCTCGATCCTGCCGCCCGGCGTGCGTATCGAGCGGATCTACGACCGCTCCGACCTCATCAGCGTCACCACCCACACCGTGCTGCACAACATGGTGGAAGGTATCGTGCTGATCTTCCTGGTGCAGTGGGTCTTCCTCGGCAACCTGCGCGCCGCCTGCATCACCGCCGCCACGATCCCGTTCGCGCTCGCCTTCGCCATCACGCTGCTGCTGGTCACCGGTGAATCGGCGAACCTGCTGTCGGTCGGCGCGATCGACTTCGGCCTTGTCGTCGATGCCACCGTCATATTGGTCGAAAATGTCATCCGCCGCCTGTCCCAGCCGCCGTCGCAACGATTTCTCATGTCCACGGCGGTGCATCGCTCCCGTGTCGTCGATACCCTCAGCGGCAAGTTCGCCGTGATCGGCAACGCCGCAATCGAGGTCAACCGCGGCATCTTCTTCTCGGCTGCGATTATCATCGCCGGTTTCGTGCCGCTGTTCACGATGAGCGGGATCGAAGGCCACATCTTCGGCCCGATGGCGCGCACCTACGCCTACGCCATCGCCGGCGGCCTGATTGCCACCTTCGCCGTGACCCCGGCGCTGTGCGGCCTGGTGCTGCGCGGACAAGAGAATGAGACCGACACCTTGCCGGTGCGGCTGCTGCACCGCTTCTACCACCCGATCGTCGGTTTCGCGCTGGCGAACCGGCTGCTAACACTGGGACTGATGCTGCTGTTGCTGCTCAGCGCCGGCCTCGCGATGCGCTCGTTGGGCCTCGAGTTCCTGCCCAAGCTAGAAGAAGGCAACATGTGGATCCGGGCGACGATGCCCACTTCGATCTCGTTAGAGGCAAGCAACGGTTACGTCAACCGCATGCGCGCGATCCTGAAATCCTACCCCGAGGTCGTGACCGTGGTGTCCCAGCATGGCCGTCCCGACGACGGCACCGATGCCACCGGCTTCTTCAATGCCGAGTTCTTCGTTCCGCTGCAGCCGTTCAACACCTGGCCCGCGGGCGTCGACAAGGAGAAGCTGACGGACGACATGACGAGGCGCCTGCAGGACGACTTTCCCGGCGTTGACTTCAACTTTTCCCAATACATCGAGGACAACGTCGAAGAAGCCGCATCCGGGGTCAAGGGCGAGAATTCGGTCAAGTTGTTCGGCGGCGACCTCGACACGCTGGAGAAAACCGCGAACAAGATCAAGGATGTAATGGCGACGGTTCCGGGCATCGCCGACCTTGGCGTGTTCTCATCATTGGGACAGCCGACGGTGCGCATCGACGTGGATCGAGCCAAGGCGGCGCGCTACGGACTGGCCCCTGGCGATATCAATACCACGATCCAGGCGGCGATCGGCGGCCAGGCCGCGGGCAACCTCTACGAGAATGGTTCCGATCGAAACTTTCCCCTCCTCGTCCGTCTGGCGCCGAAATACCGCGACAGCCTGGATGCCATCCGCCACATCACCATCGGCGCGCCGAACCCGAACGGCAACGGCGTCGTTCCGATCGCGCTGAGCGATGTCGCCACGGTGAGGCTGACGACCGGTGCCTCGTTCATCTACCGCGAGGGCCAGGAGCGCTACATTCCGATCAAGTTCAGCGTGCGCGGCCGCGACCTGGGCACAACGGTCCTGGAAGCGCAGAAGAAGGTCGATGAGGCGGTGCCCATCCCTGGCGGCTATCACCTGGAATGGGTCGGCGAATTCGGCAACCTGGAGGAGGCCGTCGCGCGTCTGGAGGTCGTCGTGCCGATCGCGATCGCGCTGATCTGCCTGCTGCTGTTCGTCAACTTCGGGTCCGTACGCGATATGCTGTTGGCAGCGAGCGTGATCCCAATGGCGCTGATCGGCGGTATCTTCGCCCTGACAGTGACTGGCACGCCATTCAGCGTCTCGGCAGCGATCGGGTTCGTCGCGTTGTTCGGGATCGCCGCGATGGACGGCATCATCATGCTGACGGCTTACAACCGAGCGCTGGAGAATGGCCTGAGCCGGACGACGGCGATCCTGCGGACCTGCGATATCCAGATGCGGCCGGTGCTGATGACCTGTATCGTCGCCTGTGTCGGACTGCTGCCGGCCGCGGTCTCAACCGGCATCGGCTCGCAGGTGCAGAAGCCGCTGGCCCTGGTCGTGGTCGGCGGAATTCTGCTGGCCCCGGTGTTGATCCTGATCATTCTGCCAGTCCTGATCGACGTGTTTTCCCTGCGGATGCCGGTGGTGCAGGAAGAGGGCGAAGTACCGGAGCCAGCGGATTGACCTGCGCCCGAGGGATCCGCGGCGCGGTCGACGTGCCTGCTTAGCCTCGCGAAATCGAATTTCCTGCGCAACGTTGTCAACGAGGCGCGGCGAAGGTGGGGCCTGCCACCCGAGATAGATCGGGCGGAGTAGTTACGTCAGCGACCCGAGTGTGCCGCCTCAGTCGGCGGCCGCGCCGAAAACGGTAGGAAGCCGGCTCCCGAGTGATAGGTTGGCGAGCCTGATGGAGACGCCGTTGCCCGAATTCTCGATCTTCACCCTGGGACTTATGCTTCTGATCGCCTCGCTGGTGGCGATGATATCGCGCGGGCTCAGACTGCCCTACAGCGTGGGCCTGGTGGCCGCTGGTATCGTTCTCGCGCTGTTGCCCAGGGTGCCCGAGTTGCCCCTGACGCGTGACCTGATATTCAACATTCTGCTCCCGCCGCTGGTGTTCGAGGCCGCACTTCAACTGGAATGGAATCCGTTCCGCCGTGATTTGCCGCTCACCCTCGCGCTCGCCTTTCCCGGCGTTGCCATCGCCGCTTCTATCGTCGCAACGGGCATGCACTTTGGCGTCGGCTGGGACTGGATTGGCGCCTCGCTGTTCGGCGTACTGATTGCCGCCACCGACCCCGTGTCGGTCGTCGCCGCGTTCAAGGAACTGGGCGTCCAACGCCGCCTGCGCATGTTGGTCGAGGCCGAAAGCCTGCTGAACGACGGCGCGGCCGCGGTGGGCTTCAGTCTCCTTGTCACCATCGCCGCCGGGGGCGCGATGTCACCCGGGGCGTTCATCGGTTCGCTGCTTTGGACGACAGCCGGCGGGGTCGCGGCCGGCGTTGCGGTGTCGAGCGGCCTGCTGCTGATCGCCTGGCGCACCGATGATCACCTGGTCGAAATCACATTGACGACGATTGCTGCCTATGGGTCGTTTCTCCTGGCCGAGCATTTTGGCATGTCGGGCGTGCTGGCGTCGCTCACCGCCGGCCTGATGGTTGGCAATCTCGGCTGCGGATGGGTCATCTCCGAGAACGGGCGCAGCCATATCCTGTCGTTTTGGGAATATGCGGCGTTCTTGGCGAACTCGATCGTGTTCATTTTGATCGGGGAATATGGGGCCCATCAGCCGATTGCCCTGGTGGCGAGAGCGGCGCCAATTGCCATAGTGCTCGTGCTGCTAGGTCGGTCCCTTGCCGTCTATCCGTTAAGTGCCCTCTTCGCCCGATCGAGGCTAAAGGCGGATCTGCGCTATCAGCATGTCCTTCTCTGGGGCGGCCTTCGTGGCGCTCTCGCGCTCGCCCTCGCTTTGGCGCTGCCGGAAGACATCCCGGAGCGGCAGGAGATTGTTGTCATGGCGTTTGCCGTGGTGGCTTTTTCTATTTTCATACAAGGCCTGACGATGCCGTGGTTCATTCGCCGATTGGGTCTGGTGCTCAGCGCCGAGGAGGGTTGATGGTCAATGACCCTCTCGCCAGGCTCTCCCCCGAACAGCGGGAGCGGGCGTCCGCGGCGCTTACCGGCGCTTTTGGTTCCGCCGTGATCGGCGCGGTCATGCCCGTCACCGGCGGCGCCTCCGGCGCGTCGCCCTTCCGGGTCGAAGTCGGCAGCCGGCGTTACTTGATGCGGCTGGAGGGCACCGCGAGTCCGTTGCGTAACCCATACCAATATGCCTCGATGCGCATCGCGGCGGAAGCGGGGATCGCCCCGCGCATCCACTACGTCAACGAGGCGGCCCGCGTGGCCGTGACCGATTTTATCGAACGACGTCCGCTGCACGCCTATCCGGGAGGGCCGACCGCCCTGGCGCAGGCGCTGGGACAAGTGCTGGCACGCCTTCAGGCCACACCAACCTTCCCGCATTTCGTCGACTATCCTGACATCGTCGCACGGCTCTTCGCCCACGTCCGTCGAACGGGGCTTTTTGCCGCCGGCCTGCTCGATCCGCATGTGGAACGCCTCGGGCGCATCCGCGAAGCCTATGTCCGGGGCTCCGACCGGCTGGTCTCCAGCCACAATGATTCGATTCCCAGCAATATCCTGTTCGATGGCGAACGCCTCTGGCTGATCGACTGGGAGTCGGCCTATCGCAATGACCCGCTGGTCGACGTGGCGATCATGCTCGATACGCTGGCGCCTTCACCAGAGTTGGCCGCCGTGTTGCTGCGATCCTGGCTGGGGCGCGCGCCGGACGAGGCGCTGTGTTCCAGGCTTGCGATCGTCAGCGCTCTCATGCGCCTCTATTACGCTGGCGTCATGCTCAGCGTATCCGCGGCGGTCGGGCGGGCGCCACCCGATACCGATCTCTCGGTGCCAACCGTTGCCGCTTTCCAGCAGGCCATCCGGGCGGGGCAGTTCAAGCCCGGCGCAGCGGAAACCAGGCACATCCTGGGCAAGATGTTCCTCGCCGCCTTTTTCACCGGCGTTAGTCCACCGGGATTCGACGCCGCCGTCGCTCTCGATTGACCGCTTGCGCCGACGACACGGTGCGCCCCTCCAGAGCCTTGCGTGCGGGAGCGAGATACGGCCATATCCGCGCGGCGCCGTGTCGTCGAAGGAGTGAGCCTTGAGGCCGAATCCCTTGCAGGACGCTGTGGTGTTCCTGTCCACATTCAACGCCGTGACCGTTATTTTCTGGCTGCTGCTGCTGGGAAGCTGCTTCGCGGCGGTTTCCGCGCTTCGTGCCGATTACCGGCAGCGGACGCTTTACGGTGTGGCCATCTGGCTGCTTCGCGTCATCGTCGGCAGCATGTGGTGGCAGCAATCTTTGTGGAAGATTCCCCCGAACTACGACGGCCTGATCTACTGGATGAAGCAACTGACCGAGCACGCGGCGATTCCGTTGCAGGGACAACTGGTTGAGCAGATCGTACTGCCGAACATCAATCTGTTTGGGCCGCTCGTCTACACAGTCGAAGTGCTGATCGGCGTGTCTTTGCTGCTTGGTTTCCTCACCCGTCTGGGCGCCACCCTCGGCGCCCTGATGGCGATCAATCTCTGGCTGGGTCTTTACTCGGCGCCGGGAGAATGGCCTTGGACTTACGGGTTTCTCGTCATCATTCAACTACTGTTTATACTTGATCCGCCCGGCCGCTGTCTTGGAATAGATGCCGTGCGACGCCCGCCCGTTCTCCTCGGCTGATCGGTCCCATGAACAGCCCGGTCAACAGACCGCCGCCCATCCTCGACCACAAACATCACGCCGAACCGCCTGTGTTCCGCGCCGAGAATCTGTTGCGGGAGGCTCGGCGTCAGCGCCGGTTGCCACATCTGCCGGTGCCTGAACTCTGCATCCTCGATCCGGATGGCGACATCGTCCGGACGCTGCGGGCTGACGGACGCGGCCAGCCGTTTGCCGGCTGGGCGTGTTACCATACCGAAATGGTGACCTTCGAGCTGGCGGGGGAGCGCGTGGGCATTGTCGGCTGCGCTGTCGGCGCGTCGTTTGCGGTATTGATCGCGGAACAGATGTTTGCGTCGGGCTGCCGCCTGTTGCTCAGCGTGACCTCGGCCGGACGGATCGGGCCGGACCTGCCGGCGCAGGCCTTCTTTGTGCTGATCGAACGGGCCCTGCGCGACGAGGGCACCAGCTATCACTATGCGCCATCTGATCAGCGCTTTGCCTATGCCGATCCGGCGCTCGTTGCGCTGGCCGCCGGTGCGCTGGCGGGGACAGGATTGCCAGTTTTGCGCGGTGCGGTCTGGACCACGGACGCGCCGTTTCGTGAAACCGCGGAGGCCATCGCAGCCGCGGCGAATGACGGTGCACTCGCCGTGGAGATGGAGGCGGCCGCGCTGTACGCTTTTGCCCAGGCGCAGCAGAGGCCGGTCATCTGCCTGGCACACGTCACCAATCAGATGGCCCAGATCGAGGGTGACTTCGAGAAAGGCGACGCGGACGGCACCAAGGACGCATTGACCGTTCTGTCGTCCATTCTTCTGTCCTGGCGGCAGGCCTCGGGTTAGTCCCACCCCGCTGGGGCGGTTCGTTTCGATATCAGAGGCGTTATTTCCGACGATAGTACGCAATGTGGCGTGCGTCACAGATGTGGCCAGCCGTTCGGTCTATGTCGCCATCATCGATCTGGACGACACAGGAGAATTCCGATGCTCCGTTCTGCCCTCATTGCGACTTCAATTCTGGGGATTCTGGCCGTGGCGCCCGGCGCCTTCTGTGCGCCGGCGGCGTGTGAGCATGCTCAGGCTGCTGCCGCGCCGATGACGCAAGCCGCACCGGCACCGGCCGCCGCCTCGCAATCACCGCAAGCAGACGAAGTGCCGGCGCCAGGTGCGGCGCGGGGCGAGGATGTCCCGGTCGGGCTTGGGTGGGGCTAGTACCTCGTCAGACGGAGGTTGACTGATTGAGGGTGCGTGAAGATGCCCTGGGCAATACGGCTTTTCCCAGAGAGCACTGGCCGCGGATCGACGTTGACTCTTCTCGGGGGGCTTGGATAAAGGTTTGACTGGTCCCGGGGCAATCCGACGCCGGATTTCCAGGTACTACAACAAGTAATTCGGGGGGGATTTTGATGAACAATCGGTTGCTGGCGCTTGCTTTTGTGGTGTCGGTCATATTTGCATCAGGCGGCGCTGCCTACGCTGGAGACGACGATGACACGATTTCTTCGTCCCTAGCACAGCAGGGTTTTGCAATCTCACCGGTGCCCGCGGAAAAGCTGAATCTGGCCGGTAAACGCAATGCCGCCGTGGGGTTGGGCAGCTACCTTGTTAATGCGGTCGGAGACTGCAGTGGTTGTCACTCGTTTCCGCGGTTTCTTGAAAAAGGCAACACGTCCGGCAGCAACCCCTCTGCCGGTGATCCATTTGAAGGGGTTCCGTCTACGCAAGGCATTTCGCAACAGTTGCTCGCGAACTTTAATGTTTCCCACTATCTTGCGGGAGGTCAGTGCTTTGGGCCGTTCATGGCGCGCAATTTGACGCCAGACGCAAACGGTCTGCCGCAAGGGCTTACGGAAGAAGAGTTCATCAAGGTGATACGCACGGGCGAAGACATTCATTGCGAGAAGGCGCCTACGGACCCGGTCTGCGCTATCGGACCTGACACGCCGGTTCTACAGGTCATGCCGTGGCCTACGTACCACAGCATGACCGACACGCAAATCCGGGCGATTTATAGCTATCTCACGGCTCTTCCATCCGCCGACGCCTGCAACACTGTTGCCGACGGTTGTCCTGGATTTTCTGGAGCCGCTGCCCAGTCGGCAAATTACGCTTATCCGAACACTGGCGATTGTCCCAATCCGCCCCCGCCACAGTAGGGCGGCTTGATGCAGATCAGGGAGCGCTTCTCGGAAATATCGCGATCGGTTCATGCCGCTGGCTAAGCTCAACGCAATCGCCAGGTCGCCATTGTGAAAGTTCGCCCGAGCCCAAGGCATTCGATGCCGGGGGCCTCGGGCGAAGTTAGCTGCTCAGAAGTCGATGATGGCGCGAACGGTTGCCTCAGTTTGTTCCAGATGAGGAACGTGCCCAGCTTTCGGGATGATCGTCAGTTCGGCATTTCGGATACCGGCCCTGAAGGCCTCACCGTAGATCGGCACAATAAGTTTGTCGCTCTCGCCCCAGATGATCCGGGTTCGTGCGGTGATCCGATAGAGCCGGTCCTTCAGCCCGCGATCGGGGATCGGGAACAGAAACTTGCCGGCCATGCCGAAGGTGCGGGCGTGGTTCACCAGGAACGGGATCAGGAAGTCCGGATCGTCCATATTGATCCCGCCGGTCAGCAGCTTGGCTCCGAGCTCAGCGTCGTGGAACAGCATCGGCGGCAGTTCGTACGGCAGCATCGAAAAAACATCAGGCATCGGATGGTCGTCGAGCCAGAGGCCGGCGGGATCGATCAGCACCAGCCGCTCGACCTCGTGCGGTGCGATCGCCGCCATCTCGGCCGCGATCATGCCGCCCAGCGAGCAGCCGACCAGCATCGGGCGTCGCAGGCCAAGCGCCTCGATCACGTCGGAAGTGTGCAGCGTGATGTCGAGCATGTCGCGGATGTGCGGCGCTTCCTCGCTGTCGCCATAGCCCGGCAGCAACGGCGCATGAACCCGGAAATGTTGTGCCAGCGAATTAAGAAATGGGTGCTCGGCGGTGATGCCGCCGGCGTCGTGCAGCAAAACAAGATCGGCGCCCTCGCCGCCCTGCAGCACCCGGACGGGAATTCGCGGCGTGGTAATGGTGCGAAGCTCGATCATCATACCCTCCCTGCCGCGACAACCGGCGCCGGTTCGGCGCGTTGGTTCAGCGGATGGCACCAGAAGCGGCTGTCGCCGGCATGGTCCGGCCAGAGGTTTCGCAATTTGGGCATGACTTTTTCCGTGAACAGCCGCGTCGAATGCATCGTCAGATCCTTCGGCATGTTGCCGACGTGGAACAGCAAAAACAAGTTGCCGACGCGCAATGTCCTGACCAGTTCCTCCAGCCGCTGACGCACTGTTTCAGGCCCACCGGCGATGACAAAGGCGTCGTCGATCAGGTCCTTCCAGCTCAGCGTCGCCCATTTCGGGTCGGGGGAATATTGTGACAGCGCCCCCGCCTTGATCGTCTTGATCGTGCGGTAGCCGGGCGCGTCGAGGAAGCCCGGATAGATGTGCAGACAGCGGTTGTAGAAGTAATTGGCATATGAGCCGTAAAGCTTCTCGGCCTCGGCATCGGTTTCGCCAACGCAGACCACTTGCGCGAACCCGGCGCGATAGGGCGAATCATCCAATCCGCGTTCGGCAACCCGGTCCCAGTAGGCTTTCATGACCGAGCTGGCGCGCAGATAGCCGAAGTAACTGAGGTAAGAGTAAGAATAGGTATTGTCGAGACAGAAATCGTAGGTCTCGACCGAGCCGCCGCCGGGAATGTGGATTGGCGGATGCGGCTGCTGCAGGGGTTTCGGCCAGGTATTTACATAGCGCAGCTTGGTATAGCGGCCATTGAAGGCGAACGGCTTGTCCTCGTGCCAGGCGCGCATGATCAGCTCGTGCGCCTCGGCGTATTTCTCACGCGTCAGCGCCGGCACCGTGCCGTAGCAGAAGTTGGTGTCCATCGAGGTGCCGACCGGGAATCCCGCGACCAATCGACCGCCCGAGATCACATCCAACATGGCGAATTCCTCGGCCACGCGGATCGGTGGATTGTAGAGCGCAATCGAATTGCCGAGAACGACCAGGGCGGAGCGCGAGGTGCGCCGGGCCAGCGAGGCGGCGATGAGGTTGGGCGACGGCATCAGGCCATAGGCGTTCTGGTGATGCTCGTTTACCCCGATACCGTCGAAGCCCATCGTATCGGCCTGTTCGAGCATGTCGAGATACTGGTTGTAGACCGCGTGCCCCTTCACCGGATCATAAAGGGTGCGATCGATATCGACCCAGACCGAGTGGTGCTTTTCGCGGAAATCATCGGCCAGGTAAGGCCAAGGCATCAATTCGAAATAGGTGAATTTCATCCGTGTTCCTCCTGCAGCGTGATTGGGTGGCTTCAGTTGGCAGTGATCAGCCGGCGGAAGTGTTGGCACCAAGCGAGCGGGATTGCCATAGGGTCCGCACGGCAGAGAAGCGCGATCGCTCGGTGGCCGATTCACGCGGAAATCGTGATCGCGCCGCTACTCGCGCTTCCCCGTGATCGGACACTAATGGCCGCCCGAAACCTGGAGGAAGCGTCGCGCCAGCGCACCGTAAAGCGGTCGCCGGCACACCAGGCGCGATACCGCGAACGATAAAAACGACGTTGCCATCAGCGGGATTGTCAGGCTCTGGTTGGCGGTCATTTCCATGACGATGACCGCCGCGGTGATCGGCGCTTGCACCACACCAGAAAAGTAGGCGGTCATACCGAGCAGGATCATCGCGCCCGCCGGCGCGCCGTGGACGAGCGGTGCCAGGATGGAACCGAGCCCGGCGCCGATCGAGAGGGAGGGGGCAAAGATGCCGCCGGGAATGCCGCTGACGTAAGACACCACCGTCGCGGCGAGCTTCAGCAGCGCATAGGTCCCTGGCAGACTGGAATGCGCCTCGACCATGCCGCGCGCCTGAGCGTAGCCGGTGCCGTAGGTCTGGCCACCGGACAGAGTGCCGATGACTGCCAGAAGGAGTCCACAAAGGGCAGCGAAGCCAACAGGGTAGCGCATGATCAGCCGGCCGGCCCATCCGGGCAGGCCTTGGGCGGCCACGATCAGCGCCTGGCTAAATAACCCGCCCGCCAGTCCGCCGGTCACGCTGCACAGGATCACCGCCAGCACGGCCGGTCCGTTGGGCAACGCCGCGGCGGTCTGGCCGAAATAGGCGTAATTCCCAACGAGACCCAGCGTCGTCGCGCCGGCCACGACCACCGCGGTGAAGACGGTGCCGGACGTGCGGGTCTCGAAGGAGTGGCTGAGTTCCTCGATGGCGAACACTATACCGGCGAGCGGCGTGTTGAACGCTGCCGCGATGCCGGCGGCGCCTCCGGCCAGCACGAGTGCGCGCCGCAATTCCAGGCGCGGCAGGCGGAGCAATTTGCCAAGCGCGTTCATGATCGAGGCGCCGATCTGAACCGTGGGGCCCTCGCGGCCGATGGAGGCGCCGGAGGCAAGGCCCAGCAGGGTGAGCAGCACTTTGCCGACGGCGATGCGGACCGAGAGGATCCGGTCGACCATGGCCTCGTCGTGCATGTGCAAGGCGGCGATGACCTGTGGAATGCCGCTGCCCTGCGCGCCGGGGAATACGTACCGGGTCAGCAGGAATGAAAGGGACAGACCGGTCGGGGCGATGACGTAGGGCAGCCAGGCGTGGCCCGCGGCATACCGGAGGAACAGGCCGCCGGCCGCGTCCGCGGCCTGGGCGAACGTTACGGCAACTGCCGCCACCAATACGGCACCTACCCAGAAGACCACTCGCCGCCACCAGAGGCGCGGCGATACCAGCGGCATCCTGCCCATTCGGCGCAGACGCATCAGGCGTCCGCTGCGTCCGAAATCCATCGCGGTCCTTGCACGGCCCCTGGGGTGGCAACGCGCAACGCCGCGTCGCTGCGGCCGGAATACCACTTGTTGGCACCGTTGGATATGTCCGGGGGACGACCGGCCCTGGCCGATGGTCACCGCCCGCATCGACACGGAAGCGTGCTCGCAGTGGTCCCTGGGCGCGGCGTGACCCGATAGAGCATCAGATCAGGGGTCCCGGAAGCCGGGCGGCCGGCGGTTCCGACCGGTTCGATCGCGTCCCATACAGCTTTGTCAGGGTGGCGGTTCGGTTGCTCGACCAATATTCCAACCTGACCGGCGAGCGGCGCACGCGGCAGGTCGAGCAGCCGCCATCGCTCGTCTGTGCCGATAACAGTGGCTCCAGCCGGAAGCCACCAGGCCAGCTCGCTGCCCAACGTGTATCCGTCCCCGGCCACGAAGCGCACGCCGGCCGCCGTTCGGGCCTCGTTTACCTGCTTTGCCAGTCCATCCCAGCCCGCCAGGCGCATGGTGATCGGATCAAGTCCCGCGGGCAGCGGCAGCACGTCGGTGGCGGCCTGCACATAGACCACTGCCGTGATCGCTGAACCGAGAGTGGCTGCGGCAACCCACCAGCGCCGGCTTACCGCCATCGCGCCAGCCGCAACCGTCAGCGCCGGATATATGATGGCCGGCCAGTTGCCCTGAACCCGGTCGCCGATGGCGTGCTGCACGAACACCGCGGCCGGCGGAAGGGACAGGGCGACGAGCAGCGACCAGCGCCGATCGCGGGACCGCCAGGTTCGCCATGTCGCGACCCCGAGGCCGGCCACGCACAGTGCCCAGATCAGCGGCGTCGCCAGACCGACCTGGCCGCCGATCAGTTCGGCCAGGAAGCCGATCGCCCGCGCGGGGCGCCAGTCCTCGATCCGGCCGCCCTGCCGCGTGAGGCCGGCCCACTCGTGTTCAGCGTTCCACAACAGAACGGGGGAAAACAGCGCCAGCCCGATGGCGCAGGCGGCCCACGGCTGCCAGCGTCGCAGCCAGTGCCGGGCGGCGGGAATCAAAAGGACCCAGAGACCAATACCGAACCAGAGAAACAGCGCGGTGTACTT
>DASYBP010000467.1:0-1866 GCA_036500715.1 Rhodopila sp. | reverse complement strand
GTCTGGGCGCTGCCCGACTTTATCGCACTGCTTGAACGCTCTGGCTTTTCCGCCATCCGCCACCGCCTGCATTTCCAGTCCTTGCTGGCCTTGCCTTTGCTATGCGCGACGATGGCCCTGGTCGGCGCGGGATTCTCGATGCGTCCGGCACGGCGCGGCGGTGTCGCGCGCATGATCGGGGGCGGCGTCGCGGCGGGCTTCGCGCTGTTCATGATTTCCAAGATCGCGGAAGAGTTCGGTCAGTCCGGCGCGCTGCCGGTGTTGCTTGCCGCCTGGGTTCCGGCAGCGTCCGGGCTGATGCTGGCCGTCGCCTTGCTGCTGCACATGGAAGACGGCTGACGATGGCGAGGAGCTGCCTCGCTTCGGTGCTCTTCCTTCTGCTCCTGGCGCTGGTTCCGGCGCGGGCGCAGCTTGGGGGGCTTACCGCGATCGGCAACAACCCGCAGCCGTCGCGCAAGGAGCCCGTCACCTTCTCCGCCGACCAGGTACAGTACGACCAGCAGAACAACCTGGTAATCGCCACCGGCCACGTGGAGGCCTGGCAGAATGGCCACGTGCTGCGCGCCGACAGGGTCGTGTTCGACCGCAACACCAACACCGCTGCCGCCACGGGCAATGTCGTGCTGATGGAACCCGACGGCGAGGTGATGTTCGCCGACTACGCCGAAATGACGCAGGACATGAACGAAGGCGTGCTGAAGGACATGCGCGCCCTGCTGCAGCAGAACGGCAAGCTTGCGGCCAACGGCGCGCGGCGCACTGCGGGCAAGATCAACGAGCTGTCGCGCGTGGTCTATTCCGCCTGCAACCTTTGCAAGAAGGATCCGACCAGGCCGCCATTGTGGCAGATCCGCGCCTATTCGGGCGTGCAAGATCTGCAGAACAAGCGCGACGAGTACTATGACGCCGTATTGGAGATGTTCGGCTGGCCGGTGGCCTGGTTCCCGTATATTTCGGCGCCGGATCCGTCGGTGAAGCGCGCATCCGGCCTGCTGATGCCGTCGATCGGTAATTCCAGCCATCTCGGCGTGTTCGTTGCTCAGCCGTATTATTGGGTCCTGGACGATCAGTCCGATGCCACCATCACGCCGGTGTTGACCTCGCGGGCAGGGCCGCAGCTCAACTTGGAATATCGCCGCCGGTTCAACGATGGCTTTCTGTTGTTGGATACCTCGGCCGGCTACGTCGATAACGGGCCACAGGGCACCATCGCCACCAAAGGCCAGTTCAGCTACGACGATACCTGGCGCTGGGGTTTCGACGTGAACCGCGCCTCGTCGTCCGACTACGTGCGGGATTTCCGCTTGGGCAACGGGTATAATCTTGATCCCAACCTGCTGGCCTCGCAAGTTTACGTGGAAGGCTTCGGCGAAGGATCATACGCCCGCCTGGACACCAAATTCTACCAGGGTCTCAGCAGCCAGATCGTCGACAGCGAGCTGCCCGTGGTGCTGCCGCGCTACCAGTACAGCTATTTTGGCCAGCCGGACGCCTGGGGCGGCCGTTTTTCGCTGGATGCCGGCGCTTTCAACATCTTGCGCTCCGACGGCACCAATACGCGCCGCGCCAGCCTGACGGTGAACTGGGAGCGGCCGTTTGTCGGCGCGCTGGGCGATCTGTGGAAGATCACGTTGCACGGCGATGCCGCTGCCTACAACGCATCGGACTTCAACGAGCAACCGAATTTCGGCACGCACAGCAATGTGGATGACGCGCGCGCCTTGCCGCAGGTGGCGGTGGATTTCCGCTGGCCGTTCATGCGCGATTCCGGCAAGTGGGGCACCCAGGTGATCGAGCCGATGCTGCAGCTTGTCGTCGCGCCGCAGTCGGGCGACAGCCAGAACAACAAATATCCCAACGAGGACA
>DASYBP010000466.1:0-2114 GCA_036500715.1 Rhodopila sp. | reverse complement strand
AGGCGCGGTACCCGTGAAGGCCCGTTTCCTGCTCCCCCTCATCGAACCGTGCGTGCGGTTTTCCCGCACACGGCTCTCCGACCATCTTCATCCTGCGGCGTTCACCGCAGACCGGGAAGGTGGCTCACTTTGCCGACCATTCGGTACAATCCCATGGCATGGTGGAGCACGCGGTAGTTCCATCGTCCCCTGGCGGTATTCCAGGGAATCCGGTGCTTCCGCCTGAGCCACAATGCCACTTCGTCTCGCACCGTCCGGTCCACCTTGTGGAACACCCGGTTGCTGTTGCCGACCCGGAAGTAGGTGCACCATCCGACCAGCACCGGGTTGAGCGCGGCGATCACCACGCCCAACAAGCCCGAACTGGGGATCGAGCGCACAACCTCGCGGACACGCTCCGCGAGATGCGCGACAGCCTTGGCGCGGGGCCACATGTAAAGCCGCCCCCGCCGGGTCCGGAATTCGAAGCCGAGAAAGGCAAAGCCCTCCGCCGCCGTGGTCACCCGGCTCTTCTCGGTGTTGACCGAGACCTCAAGCCGCATGAGTTCCGCTTGCAGCGTCTGCCATGCCGTCGCGGCGTCGTCCGCCGTCCGGGCCATCACCACCATGTCGTCGGCATAGCGGACCAGTCTGGCTGGTCGGATCGGGTCGCCCTCGGTATCGCACCAGAGGCGGTCGATCTCGTGCAGCACGATGTTGGATAGGACGGGTGAGATCACCCCGCCTTGCGGCGTGCCGCGCAGCGGATGGGTGGTCACACCGTCCTCCAGGACATCGGCTGTCAGCCAGGCCCGAATGAGGCGCAGCACCCGGACGTCACCGATTCGACGTTCGACCAGGCGCATCAGCAGCGCGTGGTCGATGCTGTCGAAGTAGGACGCCAGATCGACATCCACCACGTGGCGGAATCCATCGTTGATGTTGACGGCGATTGCCGTCAACGCCATGCGCGGGGTCCGCTTCGGCCGAAAGCCGAACGAGCAGGGGCGGAAGTCGGCCTCGAACGTCGGTTCGATCACCAGCTTGACCGCCATCTGCACCACCCGGTCGCGGACGGTGGGAATGCCTAGCGGGCGGGTGCGGCCGGGTTGACCCGGCTTGGGAATACGGACCCGCCGTACCGCCGAGGCCCGATACGTATCATCGAGTAGCGATGCCTGGATTTCCGCCAGGAAACGCGCCTCGCCAAACGTGCGAACCGCCGCGATATCAGTGGCATCCACCCCAGCCGACCCATTGTTGGCCGCGACCCGGCGCCATGCCTCATGCAGAATGTCCGCGCGGCAGACTTTGTCGAACAGAAGAGAAAACCGCCTCTTCGGCTGCTGTTTGGCCGCTCGGTATCGGGTTCGTTGCAATTTGCGGACCTTGTCCATGCGTTGCGGAGTTCTCCGCGCCGCACTCGACCGGGATGGAGCAGACCCTTGCGGGCGCAGTCCGGTGGCCTTTCTTCGCTTCGTCCCCTTGATGGAAGCAGCGGCCCTTCCCTCCGCCCGGTTGTCCCGAGCCTCACCGGTACTATGGCCGCCTCCGACTCCTCGCACGGCGTCGGGTATGCCGTTTCGGTCTCCCTTATCGGCTTCCCTACCGAACAGCGTCGGTGTTGCCACCGCCGCCACCGGACCGTGCGAGGTCTCTCCGGTTATCTCGATGCTCTGTCCGCGCGTGCCGCCGCCCTCTACACCGTCCCGGCGACGCGCGGTGGTCACCGCTGTTGCGCGCGTCGTGGCAGGCTTCGCCTTTAGGGCACAGGCTCGCCCCGGGAAGAGATCCAGTTGTTCCGGATAGCCAACTGGTGGGGTTAACGATGCTGATACGACGTTCACTTGTGTTGCGGCCCGCGCGTTCGCCTCGCCTAGCCGCCGGTGCGTCTGGGCTTTGTCACCCCGCTTCTTCATGGACAGTCGCCCGCCATGAAGGGGATCAGGCTAACGAGTGAGCGGATCATTTCTCGTGCTGGCTCCTTTCATCCAGCAAGATCATCGAGACATCTCGGACGCACGCCCCAAACCCCGCCAGGGGCCGAGCCCCTGGACCTCGAAACTTAAGGACAATAGACGTCAGGAGTTTGGCGTCGTTAGCAACAGGTTTCCGATGAAGTCTTGAGCGGGGCG
>DASYBP010000465.1:0-3398 GCA_036500715.1 Rhodopila sp. | reverse complement strand
ATACTTGCGGCGCGTGATTTCAGTCCAGGCCATGAGATGAGTCCTCGTTGTCTTCGCAAACACGAGAGAATCGAAGCCGCTGAAATCACGCAACAATTTTTTCGCCGACGAGAACTAACCAAGCAACCTCGGGCCAACGCACTGAAATGACCCGGCAGACCGTTCCGCGTTCATTCCGGGTCAGCCTCTTAGATTCGAACCAGACTTACGCAACGAAAAAGATCCCATTTAATCAACGGCCCAACTCCGGCACGAAAGTCTTGATGGGGTGGACGGCCCCCGCTCCCGGCATCGATGTGTGCCAAACTGTGGTCGTCGCTGAACGCCACACATGAGAGGAGCCGTCCGCCATGCAGATGACCACCATCGGTCTTGACCTCGCCAAGTCCTGGTTCCAGGTCCACGGCGTCGACGCCGACGGCAAAGTTGCCGTCCGTCGCAAGCTGCGACGTAGCGAGGTCATCAACTTCTTCAGGTCGTTGCCGCCATGCCTGGTTGGCATCGAGGCCTGCGCCACGGCTCATCATTGGGCCCGAGAACTGATTGCGCTGGGCCATGAGGTGAAGCTGATGCCACCGGCCTACGTCAAAGCCTACGTCAAGCGGAACAAGAATGATGCCGCCGACGCCGAGGCGATCTGCGAGGCCGTGACGCGACCTTCGATGCGGTTCGTGCCGGTGAAAGACGCTGACCAGCAGTCGATCCTGATGCTGCATCGCGTCCGCAGCCTGCTGATCCGTCAGCGCACCATGTTGGTCAACGCACTGCGCGCCCACATGGCCGAGTTCGGCATTATCGCTCCCCAAGGTCTGCGCAACGTCGAGGATTTGACAAAGATAATTGCTCATGAAAGGGAGCGGCTTCCGGCGCTCGCACGCCCCATCCTGCAGACCGTTGTGGATCAACTGAACGAAACCCATGCGCGCGCCCGGGAGATCGAGGCACGTCTGGGTACGTGGCACCGAGAGAACCCGGTCAGTCAGCTGCTGGCGACTGTGCCGGGTGTCGGCGTTATGGGGGCGAGTGCCATCGCCGCAACGGTTACGGACCCATCTTTGTTCAAATCGGGCCGCGAGTTCGCCGCCTGGCTGGGAATGACGCCACGGCAGAACTCCAGTGGTGGCAAGGAGCGGTTGGGAGGCACCAGCAAGCGGGGCGACAAGTACATCCGCAGCCTGCTCATTGCCGGCGCAGTCGCTGTCCTGCGCCATGCGCGCAATCGGCCGACGCGAGATGGCGAATGGGTTCGCGGGCTGCTGGCGCGCAAGCCGACCAAAGTCGCCGCCGTCGCATTGGCCAACAAGACCGCCCGCATCGTCTGGGCCGTGATGGTGCGCGGCGATGGCTATCACGCGAAGCCAGTTTTCGGGCAGCCAACGTAAAGACGCAGCGCGCCCGTTCAGAGATGCGAGGGTGAAGAGGAGTGATGGCGAGCGGTCGAGCCGCGGATCGGGAAGACCCGAGTAAATCAAGGCGCAACTCAGCGCGTAGTCTTGATAGGGACCCGATCAGCGAACTCCATCAGGGCCAGCGGTCATGTGCACCGCACCAGTGGGCCGGACATACGACTGCACCTGACCATATCGCCAAAGCTGCCTCGAAAATCCTTGCACGCGGGGACCGTCCACATATGATTTATGCCGAGAGGCAGCCTTTCAGCGAGACACGTTGTAGAGGGCAACACACCGCTATCTACCACGAGTGACTTGCACCTCCTCGAAGGGTTTGTTCGGGTGACCGGGGCCGTTTCTTCGCCACAGCCTGATCATGCGCGGGCGCCGCGCGCAGCCGGGGTCAAGCATCCCCGCAGGCCATCGCCTCGCGACGCGCAGCACGCTTGACGGCGGCGAGCACGGTGGCAAGGTTGAAGTGGATGGGGTCGGCGGCCCCAGGCGCGGTTCTTGAGGCGCCAACTTTCGTTGCCGGTCTAGGCGATTTCGTAATGGTGTGTCAGGTGGTCGAGCAGTGCCCTCGTCATCCTGGCGTCACCAAACACCTGGCGAACCTTGCCCCCTGTAGGCACGGCCGGCATCAGCGCAGCGACACCAGCACCTGGCCGGATCCGCTCCCGTCGAAGCTGCGGTAGCGCGCCTCCCGGGCCACCACGGCGGTGAGGTAGCGGCGGGTCTCCTCGTACGGCAGCTGCATGGTCAGCCGGTGCAACGTTTCGTCCGATGACAGGGTGTTGATCAGGTGGGCGGCGGTGGCGATCCGCGTTGTGCCCTCGAACGCCTTGGCAACGTTGCCAGCACCGGTGTTATAGGCCGCGATGGTGGCATAGGTGCGGCTCGTCTCATCCGTAATGGACTTCAAATACCGGCTGGACAGGGGCTTCAGATAGGCCGTGCCGAGCGTGATGTTGGTGCCGGGATCATACAGCGTGTCCGGATCGGGCTCCCGCGCCTCACCGTATAGGTAGGCCCAGGCGTCGCGGCCGCCGGTCCGCGGCACCAACTGCATCAGGCCGAAGGCCGGCGCCGGCGATCGGGCACGCGGATTGAAGGCGCTTTCTGTCTCGATCACCGCATAGATCAGCGATGGCGCAAGTCCAAAACGCTCCGCCGCCTGGGCCACCGGCTCGGCGTAGCGCGCGGCGAGGATCAGGAAGTGGTGGTCTTTGAACGGCACGTGGTAGCTCAGCATCACTCGCTCGCGACCGTCCTCGCCGGTAACCGGCAAGCGCTCAAGCGCCGCGGGGGTCAGCTTTGTCATAGCATCACGTGGCAGCAGTCCGGCGAGCACCGGCGTCTGCCGCTCCGGGGTGGACGACGTCGGCGTGACATGCGGCGGTGCCCCGGCAATCTTCGCGGCCAGCTTGGCCACGACGTCATCGTCCGGAAGCTCGGCGGGCGTGATGGTTTCGGCGATGTGCAGCCGCTTGCGCAGCCTGGTGACCGCTTTTTCCATTGTATCCGACTCCTTGTCGGCATCGACCAGCACCTGGGCGGTGAAGACGCCGTGCTCGAAATCCATCTCACCGCGGCATTTCAAGTCCTCGCAGTATGACACCCAAGTCTTGGCGGTCGGCAGCTTGACGTTGCCGCGCCCCCAGAGTTGCGTGCACTTGGCGGTCAAACGGCGTGTCGCCTCCAGCATCGTCTGTTGCATGATGAGATCATCGGAATCACTGGCGTTGCCGACGGCGCCGGCGCGGCTGCTGCCGATGCTCGCCGATCCGATGTGCTGCGTTGCGCATCCTGCGACGAAGGCTGTGCAGCCGAGCAGGAAGGCACGGCGCGGCAGGACGTGGTTCAGGTTGTTTTTTGTGCTCATTGACGGGGCTCATCCAAAGGATTTCCCGCCGGCTGTCGCAGGGACCGGTCTAACGCGATGTGGACGAGACAACGCCTGCTTTTTTTTGCCTACCAAACGTGACGAAAGACACATCTGCGGCGCTT
>DASYBP010000464.1:0-2523 GCA_036500715.1 Rhodopila sp. | reverse complement strand
CCACCGGATGGCTGCGTTGCCGGAGGCTGTCAGCTTCGCCCAGGCCGCGACGCTGCCCGTCGCCGGACTAACCGCGCTGCGGACCCTGCGGCACGGCGGCGCGCTGGTGGGCCGGCGGGTCCTTATCACCGGCGCAGCCGGCGGCGTTGGTACGCTGGCGGTGCAGATCGCGGCGCGATCCGGGGCCTACGTCACCGCGGTCGTCGGGCGGCCCCAACGGGCTTCGGGCTTGAAGGAACTTGGCGCCACCGAGGTCATCCAGGGCATCGACAAAGCCCAAGGCCGCTTCGCGCTGATCTTGGAATCGGGCGGCGGCGCGTCCCTGGCCCAATCGATCCAGCTTATCGAGCCCAAGGGAACCGTCGTGGTGTACGGCAACTCCTCGACCGAACCCACAACGATCAGTTTCGCCGATTTCCGCGGCGCGGCGAATGCCCGCTTGCAAAGCTTCAGCTATTTCACCTCCGAAGCGGAGGAACGTTTCGCACCCGACCTCGCGTTGCTCGTTGCACTGATCGCCGATGGTGCGCTGCGACCGCGGATCGGCGTCGAACGAACCTGGCGCGACATCCTGCAGGTGGCGGATCACCTGCGGAACCGCAGCGTGGCGGGAAAAGCCGTGCTGCTGGTCGGAGCGCCGTAATTAGTATGATAGTTCCGCAGGCTAGCCCGGCGCGCGCCGAACCCCGTCCGCTTCTACTGACACGCCAGGCATTCCTCGTAATCGGCGGCGCTCGCCGCCGCCGCGGCGACCAACGGTAATTGCCCTTGTTCGTCGATGGCGGCCGGCGAGGTCGCGCCGACCATCAAGCCGGTGAAGGCCGCCGGCGCCACGCCGCGATCACTGGCGGTATCGGCGCGGGCGATCGATAAACTCCGGCAGTAGTAGAGCGACTTCAAACCCTTCTTCCATGCCATGAAGTGGATCTGATGCAGATCGCGCTTATGAACATTCGCCGGCAGAAAGACGTTCACGGACTGACTCTGGCAAATAAACGGTGCGCGGTCCGCGGCATGCTCGACAACCCAGCGTTGATCGAGTTCGAACGCGGTCTTGTACACCGCTTTTTCCTGGTCGCTCAAAAACGACAGATGCTGCACGCTGCCTTTCGTCGTGGTGATCGACGACCATATCTCTTCCGTATCGACACCCTTTTCGGCCAGCAGCTTCTGCAGATGCCGGTTGCGCACCGAGAAGCTGCCCGACAGCGTCTTCTGCAAGAACACGTTGGCGGCGATTGGCTCGATCCCCGGTGAGGCGTTGCCGGCGATGATCGAGATCGAAGCGGTCGGCGCGATCGACAGCTTGTGCGAGAACCGTTCTTGCACGCCGTATTCAAAGGCATCCGGGCAGGCGCCGCGCTCGTTCGCCAGCCGCACCGAAGCCGCATCCGCCTGTGCGCGGATATGCCGGAAGATCTTCTTGTTCCACACCTTCGCGACCACGCTCTCCCACGGTACGTTGAGCGCCTGGAGAAACGAGTGAAACCCCATGACGCCAAGACCGACCGAGCGCTCCCGCATAGCAGCGTATTTCGCCTTTTCCATGCCGGCGGGCGCGCGATCGATGAAGTCCTGCAACACATTATCGAGGAAGCGCATGATGTCCTCGATGAATGTTGGGTGATCTTCCCACTCCGCCCAGTTTTCCAGGTTCAGGCTACACAGGCAGCACACCGCGGTTCGCTGGTTGCCGTGGTGATCTTCGCCCGTGGGCAGCGTGATCTCGCTGCACAGGTTGGAGGTCTTCACCTCGAGCCCCGCCAGCTTGTGATGTTCCGGCCTGGCATTGTTCACATGATCGGAGAATACCAGGTACGGCTCTCCGGTCTCGATCCGCGCGGTCAGAATGCGCACCCACAATGCGCGCGCCGAAATCGAGCGAACGACACTATGGTCCTTAGGTGAGCGCAGGGCCCATTGCTGGTCGGCCTCCACCGCGCGCATGAAATCGTCGGGGATCTGGATGCCGTGGTGCAGGTTCAGCGCCTTGCGGTTCGGATCACCCCCGGTCGGGCGGCGGATTTCAATGAATTCCTCGATTTCGGGGTGCCAGACCGGCAGGTAGACCGCGGCCGATCCGCGCCGCAGCGACCCCTGGGAAATCGCCAGGGTCAAACTGTCCATGACGCGGATGAACGGAATAACCCCCGACGTTTTGCCAACCGCGCCAACTTTTTCGCCGATCGAGCGCAGGTTGCCCCAGTAGGACCCGATGCCGCCGCCTTTCGACGCCAGCCAGACATTTTCGTTCCATAACCCAAGGATGCCGTCGAGGCTGTCGGACGCCTCGTTCAGAAAGCAGGAGATCGGCAGGCCGCGGCTGGTGCCGCCATTCGACAGGATCGGGGTAGAGGGCATGAACCACAGCTTGCTCATATAGTCGTAGATCCGCTGCGCGTGCGCATGGTTGTCGCCGTATTGAGACGCGACGCGGGCGAACAGGTCCTGAAATTCCTCGCTAGGCATCAGATACCGATCCGTGAGCGTTGCGCGCCCGACATCCGTCAGTAAGGCGTCACG
>DASYBP010000463.1:0-2881 GCA_036500715.1 Rhodopila sp. | reverse complement strand
CCAAACCCCGGTAGCGGCGCCGGGCGGCTTGTTGTCCCAGAAGCCGCGCGAGACGGTTGAGCGACTCGGGCGTGCCGTCCGCACCGGCGGCGGCCGGGTTCTCACGGCTGTCGCGGCCAATGGCGCGCGCACGGGGTGTAAGAGGGATGTCCGCCGTGTCGGAGGTGACGGGGGTGCGCGGGAGTGCAAAACAGCGTGCAAAACTTTCCAGATTCCGGGGGTAAACAGCGTCCAATAGTTTCCACCCTGGTCCGTGCGATCATCCGGCGGTTTCGCTGGAGAGTCTGGGGTGTTGCTTATGGATTTGATTGCCGAAATTCGGCGCCGCCATTTGGTCAGCAAGGAGAGCATCAGCTCGATCGCGCGCGACCTGAAACTGTCTCGTCCGACCGTTCGCAAGCATTGCCGAACGCAATGCGGACCGATCTATCAGCGCCATAAGCAGCCGACGCCGATGCTGGGAGCGTTCCAGGAGACTTTGGAAACTTGGCTACAAACCGAGCGCCTGCTCCCCAAGGCCCAGCGGCGCACGGCCCGTCGGTTATTCGAGGGGTTACAGGCCGAGGGGTATCGCGGCGCCTACGACAGCGTGCAGCGCTTCGTGCAACGGTGGAAGGCGGCCACATCCGGCCCGGCGTTGACGCAAGCCTATGTGCCGCTGTCGTTTTCGCCAGGCGAGGTCTGTCAGTTCGATTGGAGCCATGAGCATGTCGAACTCGCTGGCGTCATGCAGACCATCAAAGTTGCGCATTTCCGGCTGACATTCAGCCGCCAGATGTTCGTCGTCGCCTACCCGCGAGAGACCCAGGAGATGGTGTTCGACGCTCATAACCGGGCCTTCGCCTTCTTCGGCGGCGTGCCCCAGCGCATGGTCTACGACAACCTCAAGGCGGTCGTGGAAACGATCTTCACGGGCAAGGAACGCCTGTTCAATCGCCGCTTCATGGTGCTGGCCAACCATTATCTGTTCGAGCCGGTTGCCTGCACCCCTGCCTCAGGCTGGGAGAAGGGACAGGTCGAGAACCAGGTCGGCAATATCCGCGAATGGTTGTTCACCCCGCTGGCGCGGTTTGCCAGCTTCGAGGCGTTGAACGATTGGCTGGCAACGCGCTGCCGGGAACTGGCGCAGCGCAAGCATCCGGTGACCCCGGAGCAGTCGATCGCGGCTTGCTTCATGACCGAGCAGCTTGCTTTACGGCGGATTACCGCGCCGTTCGATGGGTATGTGGAGCATATGCTGCGGGTGTCCAGCACCTGCCTCGTGGTGCTGGACCGCAACCGCCACAGCGTTCCGGCGGCGTTTGCCGGTCGTGCGGTCTCGGTGCGCAGCACCGCGACCGAGGTGCGCATCGTGGCCGACGGAGCGGTGATCGCCGAACATGCGCGCCGCTTCGGGCGGGATCAATTGATCTGCGATCCCTGGCATTACCTGCCGATATTGGAACGAAAGCCCGGCGCGTTGCGCAATGGCATGCCGTTCCTCGACTGGAATCTGCCCACCTCCATTCGGCTTGTGCGCGATCGTATCCTCAAGCAGCCCAAGGGCGATCGGGCCTTCGTCGAGTTGCTGCTGATGGCGCGCGAGGTCGGTCTGGAACCGCTGCAAGTGGCCTGTGAACTGGTGCTGGACGGCACCGTCGTCACTGCGTCTGTGGTGATGAACGAGATGCGTCGGCTGGTCGCGCCCGGACAACCGATCATGCTGAACGTGCCCGACATGTTGAAGCTCCAGATCGAACCGCTCGCCGATTGCGGCCGCTACGACCATTTGCGCGAGGTGAGCCATGTCGTCCACTAAACCCGCTGGCATTGACCGTTTGGCCCAACTCAACGCGCTCCATCTGTATGGCATGGCGACCGCCTGGAGCGAGTTGCTGGCCGAGGGGCCGCGGCGGCCGGTGCAACCCGAGGCCTGGTTGGATCGCCTGATCGAGGCCGAACTGGCCGATCGTCAGGTTCGCAGCCTGCGTTACCAGCTCAAGGCGGCGCGCTTCCCGGTGCATCGGGATCTGACTGGGATCGATTGGACGGAAACGCCGTTGCCACACGCCCAGATCGAGCAATTGGCAAGCGCGGCCTTTATGGAAACGGCGCACAATTTGATTCTGGTGGGCGGAACGGGCACCGGGAAGACTCACCTGGCGACGGCTTTGGGTGTGGCCGCCATCCATCAGGGCAAACGCGTGCGCTTCTTTAACGCCGTCGATCTGGTCAACCAGTTGGAGCGGGAGAAACAGCAGGGCAAGGCCGGGAATATGGCCCGGCAACTGGGGCAGACCGACGCCGTGATCCTCGACGAACTGGGCTATCTGCCGTTCCCGGCCTCCGGTGGCGCGTTGCTGTTCCACCTGATCAGTCAGCTTTACGAGAAGACCTCGCTGATCGTCACCACAAACTTGTCCTTTGCCGAATGGGTGACGGTTTTTGGCGACGCCAAAATGACCACGGCCTTGCTGGATCGCATCACCCACCACTGCGATATCCTGGAAACCGGCAACGATTCGTTCCGCTTCAAACAACGCAAAAAGCAGCCGAAAACGGGCTGACAAAGTGGAAACTTTTGGACGCTGTTACCTGGAAACTTTTCAACGCTGATTGACAGCCCGATCGCCTTTAGATATATCAATGGGTTGTCGTTTCCGGAAAATATGACCGGAATCGGCGCGATCCCGGTGCCCCTCATGCAAAGTCAGGCTCCCGTGGGCGTACGTGTTCGGAGTGATCAAACGGCTTTAGGTCGTTCGGACGCAACCGTCGCGGCGGGGCTCCTCCGAAAGTCCGCTTTGGATCGAGGACGTTCCTACAGAATCTATCGCGCGGGCGAGTCCGCTCGCCCAATCGAACTTTCGGCTCCGATGCCACCGGCCCCCCCGACCCCGGT
>DASYBP010000462.1:0-2466 GCA_036500715.1 Rhodopila sp. | reverse complement strand
CCAGTTCGGTGACGCCGGCCGTTCCATCCGCATCCTCTACGGCGGCTCGGTCAGGTCGGCGAACGCGGCGTCCTTGCTTGCCGTGCCCAATGTCGGCGGCGCGCTGGTCGGGGGCGCCAGCCTGAAGGCGGACGAATTTCTAGCGATTGCCCGCGCCGCTCAGGGCGGGTAAGAGGCCCGCGCGGCGGTGCCTGATCGGTCGCCGCCATGGCTGTCTGAAGGTTCCGCGCGTTGAGCACCGTTCTGCTGATCATCCACCTGTTCGTCACCTTGGCGCTGATCGGCGTGGTGCTGATCCAGCGCAGTGAGGGCGGTGGCCTGGGCATCGGGAGTTCCCAAGGGATGGGATCGTTCATGTCCGGCCGCGGCACTGCCAACCTGTTGACCCGCACCACGGCGATCCTGGCGGTGATCTTCATGGGGCTGTCGTTGACCCTGGCGCTGCTCGATCGCGGCACATCGGCGACGACCGGACGATCGATCCTGGAAGCCCCGGCGCCGGCCCCCGCCACGGCCCCGCCTGTCAAGTCTCCCGCGGCGCCCGCCACACCGCCAAGCCCATCCGCGCCGACCAACTGATCGTTCTTCTGATGTACGAATTCTTCTCGACGGGCTTCCCCCAGCCCGATTCGGTTCGCTATGGTGTGCGCCCATGACGCGATATGTGTTCGTTACCGGCGGCGTGGTCTCATCCCTGGGCAAAGGAATCGCAGCGGCGGCACTCGGGGCGCTGCTGCAGGCCCGCGGCTTCAGTGTCAAATTGCGCAAGCTGGACCCGTATCTGAACGTTGATCCCGGCACCATGAGCCCGTATCAGCACGGGGAGGTGTTCGTGACCGACGACGGCGCCGAGACCGACCTCGACCTCGGACACTACGAGCGGTTCACCGGGGTTCATGCCACGCAGCTCGACAACGCCACCACCGGCCGCATTTACCGGGACGTCATCGCCAAGGAACGGCGTGGCGACTACCTCGGTGCGACCGTGCAGGTGATCCCGCACATCACCGATGCCATCAAGGAGACAGTTCTGCGCGAAACCGACGACGTCGATTTCGTGCTGGTAGAAATTGGCGGCACCGTGGGCGATATCGAAAGCCTGCCGTTTCTCGAAGCCATCCGCCAGTTGGGCAACGAGTTGGGGCCGGACCACGCCATGTTCGTGCACCTGACGCTGGTGCCGTACATCCCATCGGCCGGCGAGCTGAAGACCAAGCCGACCCAGCACTCGGTCAAAGAATTGCTCAACGTCGGTATTCAGCCGCAAATGTTGCTGTGCCGCTGCGACCGGCCGATCCCGGACAACGAGCGTCGGAAAATCGCGCTGTTCTGCAACGTGCGTCCGGCGGCGGTGATTCCCGCCCTGGACGTCACCACGATCTACCAGGTGCCGATTGCCTACCACGCCGAGGGCATGGATCGCGAAGTCCTGCGCCATTTCGGTCTGAATTTCGAATCTGAACCCGACCTGTCGCGCTGGCAGCGGATTGTCGACATCGTGCAGAACCCCGAAGGCGCGGTTCGTATCGCCATCGTGGGCAAGTACACCAATCTGCTGGACAGTTATAAATCGCTGGGCGAAGCCCTGACCCATGGTGGTATCGCCAACCGGGTGCAGGTCCATCTGGACTGGGTCGATAGCGAGATCTTTGAGCCGCCTGGCGCTGTCCATCGCCTGCAGGGCGTCCACGGGATTCTGGTCCCTGGCGGGTTCGGTGAACGCGGCACCCCTGGCAAGATCGAGGCTGTCCGCTTTGCCCGGGAGCACAAGGTGCCGTTTTTCGGCATCTGTTTCGGCATGCAGATGGCGGTGATCGAGGCGGCCCGCAACCTCGCCGGCCTGGCCGATGCATCCTCGACCGAATTCGGACCGTGCGACACGCCAGTCGTCGGGCTGCTGACTGAATGGGCCCGGGGCAACCAGATCGAACGACGGTCAGAGCATGATGCCAAGGGCGGCACCATGCGCCTCGGCGCCTACCCCGCCGTGCTGCGACAGGACAGCCTGGTGCGCGCCATCTATGGCGGGCTGCCGATGATCGATGAGCGCCACCGCCACCGCTATGAGGTCAACGTCAATTTCCGCGCCTGCCTGGAAGCCACCGGTGTGCGGTTCTCAGGCATGTCCCCTGACGGCGTTCTGCCGGAAATCATAGAATTGCCCGGACACCCGTGGTTTGTCGGTGTGCAGTATCATCCCGAACTGAAGTCGAAGCCGTTTGCGCCTCACCCGCTGTTCGCTGGTTTCATCGCCGCCGCGGTGCGGCAGGCTCGGCTGGTCTAAGGCGGGCCGGGACGGGAAGCTCACGCCCCCGCCCCGGCACCCGCCGGAAAGTGGCCTTAGCTGAAGTTGCTTCGTGTTAGATGGCTCACGCCACTGAAGGTGATCTTCGTATCATCGGACAAAGTAATGGTAACCGATCCGTTCGCGGTGGTTTGCGAAGCCAGGGCGTTATCGACAGCTCT
>DASYBP010000461.1:0-3571 GCA_036500715.1 Rhodopila sp. | reverse complement strand
GCAGATGCGTGGACAGCGCACGCGCCAATCCGCTGACTTCCTCGTGCAGCGCGGGGCGCCAGGGGTCGAGGGAGGCGATGACGTTGCGGTTGACATCGCCGCAGGCGGCGATCGTATCAAGCAGGTCGGCGTGCAGGCCCTGCATCAGCGGCTTCAGGTTGCCCTTCAGGATGCCGTGGAATTGCACGGTCTGCCGGGTCGTCAACCGGATCGTCCGGTTGGCGCGCTCGACTGCCAGTTTCTCCACCTTCAGCCATTGTTTTGGCGAAAGAATGCCGGCTGGAACCCGCATCCGCACCATGAAACTGAAGGCTTTCTCCATCCGTTGCTTGCCGCGTTCGGCGCGCAGGTCGCGGTCGTCCTGCTGATAGAAGCCGTGGAATTTCGTCAGTTGGGTATCGTCGTCGGCCAGCGCACCGGTCTCAACGCGGTTCAGGCCCTCGGCGATCGTGCCACGCAGCAAATTGCTGTTGGCCTTGATCCGCTCGTTCGCCGACAGCGGTCGTTCGATGTCCATGTCGCGAGATCCCTAGTACACGTCGCGCAAATAGCGGCCGTCGCGCCGGATCGCGTCCAGTTCCGCCTTCGCCGCCGCTTCGTCCTGCTTGCCTTGATCGGCCAGAATACGCAGCAGCGTCGCGTGCACGTCCTTCGCCATCGCATTGGCGTCACCACAGACGTAAAGCGCCGCGCCATCGCGCAGCCAGGTGTACAGATCGCCGCGAGCCTGCCACAGCGTATCTTGTACGTAACGTTTCTCCGGCTGGTCGCGGGAAAACGCCACATCCAGCCGCGACAAAAGCCCGCTCTTGACCCAGTCCTGGATCTCGAGCTGATACAGGAAATCGTGGGTGTAGTTGCGGTGCCCGAAGACCAGCCAGTTTCGCCCGCCGGCGCCAACCGCCTCGCGCTCCTGCAGGAAGCCGCGGAACGGCGCCAGGCCGGTACCGGGACCGATCATGACGATCGGGCGGTCGTTGTCCGCCGGCAAACGGAAATGCGGGTTCGGGCGAAGGAACACTTTCAGCCTGTCGCCCTCGCGATGCCGCGCGGTGATGTCCACCGATGCCACGCCCGCTCGCTCCCGCGCGTGCGATACATATCGCAGCGCGGCGACCAGCAGATGCGCTTCCTCACCCACCGCTTTGCGGCTGGAGGCGATCGAATAGTATCGCGGGGGCAGGGGGCGCAGCAGCGCTGTCAGTTGTTCGCCGGACAGCCGGCCCTGCGCCAGTTCCAGCAGGTCGATGATCTGCCGTCCCGCCAACCAGTCCGCCGGCGGCGCCTCGATCCCGGTCTCACGAACGAAATCCTCGACCTGCTTGCCGGTCAGCGTGGTGATGTCCAGCCGATCGATCAGGGCGCCGCGCAGCTTTGCCTCACCCGCCAGTCCGGCAGCCCGCAGCACCGCGTCGACCAGCGCGGGATCGTTGGACGGAACCACACCGAGTGAGTCGCCCGGCTCATAGAGGATGCCGGAGCCTTCCAGCGAAACCGCGACGTGATGCGTATCGGAGGTCGACCGACTGCCGGTCAGCCGCGCACGCTCCAGGATTTCCGCGTCGAACGGCCGCGCGCGGGTCGGCGCGTCGGGCCCAGGACGAGCGAAATCGACGTGAATGACCGAGGCGCCGACATCCTTGGTCCCGGCCTCGGCATTCAGCCGCTCCAGCGTGGCATCGATCCATCCTGACGCGGGGGTTTCGAAATCCAGGTCGCATTCGATCCGGTCGGCGATGCGCGCGCCGCCGAGGGCGGCCAAGCGTTCATCGATCGTGCGGCCGATCTCGCAGAACTGCGCGTAGGCGCGGTCCCCCAAAGCCAGCACAGCGAACCGCGTCTTCTCGAACCGTGGCGCATCCTCGGCCATCAGGGTTTCATAAAAATCGACGGCTCGTTGCGGCGGGTCGCCCTCGCCCCAGGTGGAGGCCACAATCAGCAGATTCTCGGTCGCTGCCGCCTGCGTCACCGAAAAATCGGCCATGTCGACGACCTTTGGGGCGAACCCCAACTTCGCCGCGGCCTTGCGTGCCTGGGCGGCCAACGCCTCGGCATTGCCGGACTCGGTGCCGAACAGGATGGTCAGCGGTGCCCGTTTGGCGGGCGGCGCGGCAGGCGTCGCGACTTGCGGGTCGTTCGCCGCCTGCAACCCGGCCAGATACCCCGACAACCACGCGCGCTGTTCCGGGGTCGTCACAGAGATCACCCGATTCAGCGCGGCGATCTGCTCCTCCGCGAACGGCGCGGTATGGGGGAGCAAGGGAGCGGTCTGCATTGCGTTTCCTTCAGCCTTGTGCCCGGAAGGCCGGACACCGCGCCCGCATTCGACGCCCCGATATCGGCAAATTCATGCCTGGAAAAATGGGATTGCAGCAGGCTAGGTCGCCTTAGGAGGATATTATTCCAGAAACTGCAAGAGGAAGGAACGAAATTAGAGTATGTTTCTCATGACAGCAAGCAAGGGAGCAGGTGCTTTCTTCCGCGATGCAAACGGGGGAAAATCCAACCCTGTGTTGCCAGCCTGCCGTCCCCCCAGCATGGTGCGGCCATTCAACAAGACCACCCCGAGGCGACGACGATGGACGACGATTTCCGCAAGGCCGCGCTGGATTATCACCGGCTCCCGCGTCCCGGGAAGCTCGCCATCGAGCCAACCAAGCGAATGGCCACCCAGCGTGACCTCGCCCTGGCCTACTCGCCCGGCGTCGCCGCGGCCTGCGAGGCGATCGAGGCTGATGCCAACGCCGCCTACGACTACACCAGCCGCGGCAACCTGGTCGGCGTCATCTCCAACGGAACCGCCGTGCTAGGTCTCGGCAACATCGGTGCCCTTGCCGGCAAGCCGGTGATGGAGGGCAAGGCCGTCCTGTTCAAGAAATTCGCCGGCATCGACGTGTTCGACATCGAGGTCGATGCATCCGACCCCGCTCGGTTTTGCGACGTGGTGGCCGCACTCGAACCGACGTTCGGTGCGATCAACCTGGAAGACATCAAGGCACCGGAGTGCTTCGCCATCGAGGCCGAACTCCGCTCGCGCATGAGCATTCCTGTGTTCCACGACGACCAGCACGGCACCGCCATCACCGTGGCAGCGGCGGTGCGCAACGGCCTGCTGCTGCAAGGCAAGCCACTGTCCGACGTAAAACTGGTGACCTCCGGCGCCGGCGCCGCGGCGCTCGCGTGCGTCGACCTGCTAGTGTCGATGGGGCTGCGCCCGGAAAACGTCACCCTGACTGACATCGAGGGCGTGATCCGCAAGGACCGCCCGGACATGCTGCCCAACATGGCCCGCTACGCCCGCGAGACCAGCGCCACGACGTTGCGCGACGCCCTGCCAGGCGCTGACATCTTCATGGGGCTTTCGGCTCCGCGGGTGCTGAAATCCGAATGGCTGCCGCTGCTCGCCGACAAGCCGATCATCCTGGCCCTCGCCAACCCCGATCCTGAAATCGACCCGGATCTGGTCGCCGCCACCCGCCCGGACGCGATCATCGCCACCGGACGTAGCGACCATGCCAACCAGGTCAACAACGTGCTCTGCTTTCCGTTCATCTTCCGCGGCGCACTGGAC
>DASYBP010000460.1:0-2697 GCA_036500715.1 Rhodopila sp. | reverse complement strand
CGCGATCGGCGAAGTAGCGATAGACGTTGGGCCGCGACAATCCAAGCTCGGACGCAATGTCGTCCATCGTGGTCTTACGGATTCCGTGGCGATCGATGCAGCGTTGAGCGGCGGCCAGGATGCGCTCGCGCGCATCGTCTGTGCTCGCGGGTGGGGTTGGCAGACTGCTTGATCCTCGAGCCATGAAGCCAATGTTACTAGGTACGTCAGTCGTCCGGTGACATTTACGCGGCCCATATTAGGCAGTTGCGCCGCTTGACACGTCGCCGTCGCTAAGCGCATACTGACTGCTGACATTTTTCGTTTTTTGTCAGGAAGGAGCGCACAGATGCCAATGGGACTGCCGCACCGAATCGCGATAGTCGGCGCCGGATTGATCGGGTCGGCGTTGGCCGGTCACCTGGTCTTGGCCGGAGACAAGGTCAGCATTGGAGCGCGACGCCCTGACGCCTTCACTCCACCCGACTATCAGCGGGAAGACATCGACTATCCGGTCCGCACGATTGACGAAGCAATCGACGGGGCGGAAGTGGCGATCCTGGCGATCCCGAACGCGGCCGTCGCGCCGTTCGCCGAGATTTATCGCGATCGGTTGGCCGGCGCGGTCATCATTGATCCTTCGAACCCGTTCCTCCGGCACGACGACGGTGTGATGACCATCAAGGATCTCGGCGGCAAGACTTCCGGCACGATGACCGCTGAGTTGTTCCCGAAATCATCGGTGGCACGCGCTTTCTCACACCAGCTCGCCGAAACGCTGTGGCTGCGAGGTCGCCGAGAACCTGGTCGATGGGGGATCGGGTATGCGGCCGACGACAACGATACCGCGTGGGTCACCGCCGAAATCATCACCCAAACCGGCTTCGCGCCGATCCGAGTCGGGACGCTGGCCCACTCAGCGCCCATTGATCCCGGCGGAGTGCTATTCCCCGGGCTTCTCGGACTCTTCAGCCCACGAGGTATGCGGACGACCCTCGATACGGGGCCATTCACAAGAGAACTGCCATGCCGCACGTGACACCCGCGCCTCTTGCAACTTCCGACACCGAGTCGAGTCCGCTGACAGCTGCCTGCACGCTACGGAAGCACGCACCAGTCCTGATTACCGAGAACCAAGTTGCATTTAGCATGGCAGCAGCCGCACCAGTCGGGTCGACCCGCCGCCGGTGGCTGGACACAACCCTGACGGGCGGACTCTTCCGCATCCTCACCGCGCTGACACAGCCCCGGCCGCACTACCCGCGCCGTGAGCTTGCGTATTTCGAGGCGGCGCGGATGTCTCGGGCGATGGACCGACTGTGACGGCGCGGGACGCGCTCCGCGTGCCTTGCAGGCCCGCGCGCAGACCACGTTCGGGTCGGAACCGTTTCGTCTTCGACGCCGTGCACAGCATCCGAAGGGCCTGAGGTAGGGAGTGCAATGTCCAGGGTTATCGGACGCGGTTGGCTACCGATGGTCGTGGTAGCTGTTGGGGCGTTCGCTGTTTCGCGGCTTCACGGGGTTTTTGGCTTATACGTGTCGGTTCCGGATTCCGGCACCGCTGATTTGATCATCCAGTTCGAGCCCAAACGCGTGATCTGTGAGGTCTACGGCCCGGCGGGCAGGGTGGCTGGCGGAGCTCTGCGGTGCTGGTAGAGCCAGCCAGAGATGCTGGCGATCGGCGCGTTACTGAGCGGTTGGCGAAAGGTGTTTAGGTGAAGGCTATTCCAGTTACAGGCGTGGCCGCACGCGCGTGGATACCGCTGGTGCTTGTGGTTGTGTTGGCTGTCTCGGGATTGATCGTTATGCGGCTGCACAAAGTCTTTGGCTCCCAGAACCTCAATGCCAATGCCGGCGCCGGTATCGAGATTGTGCAGTTCAACCCGAAGATTGTGGTCTATGACGTGCTTGGTCCGCCCGGGACCAGCGCCAAGATCGACTACTTCGACGCCGATGCCAACACCCACGAAGTCGAGGCGGCCCTGCCGTGGTCGACCACGATTTCAACGACGCTGCCCGCGGTCAGCGCCAACATCATGGCGCAGGGAGACGGCGATCAGATCGGCTGTCGTATCACCGTGGACGGGACGGTCCGGCAGGAGAAATCAACCGATGGGGTTAATGCCCAGACCTTCTGCCTGGTCAAGTCCGCATGACCGAGACGAGCACCAAACACGCCGTGCCGCAAGCGAAGCGGCCGTTCTTCGCCCATGCCATCCGCCTGTTGGCGGTGCCGATCATCCTGGGCTGGATCGCCATCACGGTCGTCGTGAATACGATCGCCCCCTCATTGGACGTGGTCGGGGAGGCGCATTCGGCGCCGATGGCCCCCAAAGATGCGCCGTCCATGAAGGCGATGATGCTGATGGGCCACAACTTCAGGGAATTCGATTCCAACAGCACGGTGATGATCGTCATCGAGGGCCAGCAGCCGCTCGGCCCGGACGCGCACCGATACTACGAGGGCATCATTGGCAAGCTAAAGCAGGATCCCCAGCATATCCAGCATATTCAGGACTTCTGGGGGGATCCGCTGACGGCGGCCGGGGCTCAGAGCGCCGACGCCAAGGCCGCCTATGTGATGATCAACATCGCCGGCAACCAAGGGACGACACAAGCCAACAAATCCGTCGAGGCTGCCCGCAAGGCCGTGCAAGCAACGCCTGCCCCGCCCGGGGTGAAGGGCTATGTCACCGGCCCGGCCGCGCTCGCCTATGA
>DASYBP010000459.1:0-7137 GCA_036500715.1 Rhodopila sp. | reverse complement strand
GATGCGGGCCAATCAGTTGCGGCTGTGGTTTGCATCACTGGCTTACATCCTGCTGTGCGCGCTGCGCCGGATCGGTCTGGCGCATACCCCGTTTGCCGACGCGACGTGTGCGACGATCCGGCTCAAGCTGCTGAAAATCGGCGCTCTGGTGCGGATCAGCGTGCGCCGGGTGAGCCTCGCCATGGCGTCAGCTTGTCCCTGGCAGCCGGAATTCGCCTTGGCGCATGCGATGCTGCGACGAGCCGGCGCCTGACCCGACACGAAGCAGACACCGCACAGTCGCCCATATCGCCTCGCTGACACGGTTGTGGACCGCGGCGGGGGGACTGTGTTCGAAATACGAGCCACCCGCCAATGGAAGGCATCGCCGCGACATATTGGAAACGCAACCAGAATGATGTGCCGGGATCCAATACGCACTGTGAGAAATGCGGGCTAGGCTAGGGCATTTCCATTCAGGGTGGAAATGCTCTAGCCAGCTCGGTTTCGCCAGGGACCGCAACAACCCGCTGCCCCAGGTTCCGGCACAGTTCGGCGACGTCCTCGATCGGACGCGGCGGGCTGAACAGGTAACCCTGCGCCTCGGTGCATCCCAGCGCTGACAGCCGGCGCAGTTGGGTCTCGGTCTCGACGCCTTCAGCCGTCGTGATCATGCCCAGTCGCTCACACAGTTGGATAACTGCCCCGACGATCGTCTCGCAGTCCCCCACCTCGCCAAGGCCCGAAACAAAAGAGCGATCGACCTTTACCTTGTTGAACGGAAAGCGCCGCAGGTAGCTCAGCGACGAATAGCCCGTCCCGAAGTCGTCGAGCGCAACGCTGGCCCCCAGATCGCGAAGTTGGTGCAAGACTGCCAGGACCGCGTCGGTGTCCTCCAGCATCGCCGTTTCGGTAATTTCAAATTCAAGCCGGTTCGGCGCCAGTCCTGTGGCGGCCAGCGTCTCGGTGACATCTGCCATCAGCGAGCGGCTGGTCAATTGGATCGGCGACAGATTCACCGCAAGGCCTAGCTGGTCTGGCCAGGTGGCGGCGTCGGCGCAGACACGCTGCAGCACCCACTTCCCCAACGGAACGATAAGGCCGGTCTCTTCTGCGAGCGGGATGAAATCGGCCGGCGAAACCATGCCACGTGTCGGATGGTCCCAGCGCAGCAATGCCTCGAATCCACCAATGATGCCGGAGTGGATATTGATTATCGGTTGATAGAACATCCGGAATTCGTCCCCGGCGAGCGCCTTGCGCAGATCCATCTCAAGCGCCCGCCGGGCCTGCATATGCTCATCCATCTCCGGCTCGAAGAAACGATACCTGCCGCGCCCATCGGCTTTTGAGCAATAGAGCGCCATGTCGGCCGCCTTCATCAGCCGGTCCGGGTCCTCGCCATCGTCCGGGACGAGCGCGATGCCGATGCTGGTTCCGATGACGACCTGATTACCCTCCAGATCGTAAGGTTGGCTGATCGTCTCGATCAGCCGCTTGGCCAGCGCCGTGCTGTCCGCAGGCTGGCTGACGCTGCTTTGTACGATGGCGAATTCGTCGCCGCCCAGCCTTGCCAGGGTGTCTGTTTCGCGAAGCTGCGTCTGCAGGCGCTGGGTCACCTGGCGCAGCAGGACATCGCCGATTGGATGGCCGAGCGTATCGTTCACTGCTTTGAAGTGGTCGAGATCGAGATACAGGACCGCGCAGCGTCCACCCCGGCGGCTGCGCCCGACCGCGGCGTCCAACCGATCGTGAAACAAAACCCGATTTGCCAGCCCGGTCAGCGCGTCGTGGTGGGCCATATGTGCGATCCTGGCTTCAACCCGCCGCTGCTCGGTGACGTCCTCCAGCGTCACCAGCCAGCCATCATCCCCCATAGGCGCGCAACTTACCGCCACAGAGCGGCCGTCCGACAAATCTTGGACTCGGGCAACGCGCTTGCCCTCTGACCTGAGTCGCAAGAGCAGGTCGAGCAAGGTCGTGACATCAGTTGGCTGTAGAACCGAGGCTTCGGTGAGCTTGTCCCGCATTTCTTCGATCGCCATGCCTGGCGTGATGCCGGTACTGGACGGCCCCAGGACATCGCCAAGCCGGCCATTGGCGACCACCAGTCGATCGTTCGAGTCAAATATACACAGTGCCTGCGACATGTTACTCATGGCGGCACCGAAACGAACGTGCTGAACCCGCAATTCGCGGTCAGCTCTTTCCCGCTCTCGTCCCACCGCCAGTTCGGCCTCCGCGCCACGCCGCGCGGCATCGGCCTCGATCATCGCAGCACGTGCCTCGGTCAGCATGCGCTGGCTCCGGACTTGCCGTAGCAACAACAAGCCGACAGCCACCACCACCAGTTCCAGCGCGGTGGCTGCCGCTATCATATAGGCGGCCTGCTGGCTCCATGGCGCCAGAATGGATGAGATTGTCGTCGAGACGGTGACAACCATAGGGTAATGGGCCAGGGCATGCGCCACCACCAGACGATCCATGCCGTCAATCCGGCTCTTCTGGCGCAAGATCTCGGTGTCTGCTCCACTTGCCGCCAGGCGCCCGATGATCCCGCCCTGCAAACGAGTGGGACCGAGCCCTTGCTGGGCGTGAGGATAACGCGCGAGCAGCGTGCCGTCCTTGCGGAGTAGCGCGACCGCCGTCCCCTCTTCGTTCACAACGGTCTTGTACAGATTCTCGAAATAGGACATCGGCATGCCCGCCACGATGACCCCGAGAAAAACCCCGTCTTTGGTTGTCATTCTGTTGGCGAGCACAACGGACGGCACATGATCAATGCGATTCACCAGCGGATCGCTGATGAACGTGGTCAAGTCGCGATCGGCCTTCAGGGCGATGAAATAGGGTCGGTCGGCATTATGGACCGCAGGCGCGGGCCAGACGCGAGAAATATTCAACAGGTTTCCGTCCGCATCCATGATCGCCAGGGAATCGAGTTGCGGCAAGGAGGCGCCATGCGCGGTCAGTTGTTGGTTCATTTCAACGTCCGACATGCGCCGACGGAAATCGTCCTCGGTCCGAATGTCGCCGTTGCGTGCAACGTCCAGAAACTTGGTCTGAACGATATCGACCGCCTCGAAAGCGCGCTCCGCCTGGTCAGCCAGAATCAGGGACAGGCTGTGCAGTTCATGCTCGGCCGCGGTCAGCGCGCTTTCGCGCATTTGCAGCAGCAGCATTCCAGTCGTCAGCGCGATCAGCAGACCCAGCGTAGCCTGGCTGACCAGCACCAACGTGGTCATACCTGGGCGTCGCCTGCCCGTCGATCGCCTGCCGTCCACAGACATGACTTCTGCTCTCGGCAACGGCGAGCGAAGCCATGCCAAACGCTGAATGATTGCAAGCAGACGCCGCCGCGGCATCATCTGGCGCCCGAAAAGCGTGCTATTTCGCAACGTCCATACCAGGTGACGACGGTACCCAGCGGCACTCCGGAGCTCCGAGAAAATAATAGCTGCGCAGGGTCTGATTACCGTGGAAGCGTTAACAACTGGTTGACAGTGTAGCGGGCAACGCATTGGGCCCGCGCTGACACACAGCCTACCGGAGCTGTTCCCGATAGAACGCGATTACTGCTTGGTGGAACCTCCGCAGAAAGGCGGTCCGGTCAAAGCCCTCGGGGTTTTCGCAGATTAGGCGCTGCCCGCTCCAGCATATCGTTGCAGGGCGACAGGTAGGCGAAGTGGCCGCCGTTTGCGACGAAATGGTGATCCGGCGGCGCCGGCAGCAGCGTCTGGACCCGGGATCCGTCGCGGACGATCGCACCGCCCTCGCTCAAAGACGTTGCGCAAGCGTCGAATCATGGTTCTTGGCGTGGACGGACTGGACTGGCGGCGCCAAACGGGTCGCGCTGATCTGAGACCGCCGGCGCGCTACGCCGCGTTCCCACCCGCCTTGCCAGCCGCAAACCGCACCGCTTCCTCGGCCGCCCGTACCAGTGCCCGAGCCTTCTGCCGCGTCTCCTCGAATTCCGACTCGGCGACGGAGTCCGCGACCACCCCGGCGCCCGCCTGAACGTACATGATCCCGTCCTTCACCAGAGCGGTGCGCAGCCCGATGCAGGTGTCCATTGTCCCGTTCGCGGCAAAATACCCGATGCAGCCGGCGTAGATGTTGCGCCGGTCCGGCTCCAACTCCTCGATGATCTCCATCGCCCGTACTTTCGGCGCCCCCGACAGCGTCCCCGCGGGGAACCCGCCCACCAGAGCGTCCAGCGCGTCCAGCCCATCCCGGAGCCGCCCTTCGACATTGGACGAGATGTGCATCACGTGGCTGAACCGCTCGACGATAAAACTTTCTGTCACCCTCACCGATCCGACCGCCGACACCCGTCCCACGTCGTTGCGACCCAGATCCAGCAGCATCAGATGCTCCGCCCGCTCCTTCGGATCGGCTAGCAGTTCGGCTTCCAGTGCCTGGTCCTCTTCGTGCGAGGACCCCCGCCGCCTCGTCCCCGCCAGCGGCCGCACCGTGACGACCCCGTCGCGCAGCCGCACCAGCACTTCCGGTGATGACCCCACGATCGAGAAACCGCCAAAATCCAGAAAAAACAGGAATGGTGCCGGATTGATCCGACGCAGTGCCCGGTAGAGAGCAAACGGCGGCAGTGCGAACGGGACCGAGAACCGCTGCGACAGCACGATCTGAAAAGCATCACCGGCAGCGATGTATTCCTTGCACCGCGCCACCCTCTCGATGAATGCCTCCTTCGAGAAATTGGACCCCGGCGCCGGTGGGTCGGGCAGCATCACCGGGGGCGGCTGATGCGGCAGCGGTCGTTCCAGCGCGCTCTCGGCGGCGTCCAATCGGGTCAACGCACGCTGCCAGGCCATCTCCGCCGAGACATCCCCCGCCGGATACACCGGCGTCACCAGCGTCAGTTCATCGTTGACGTTGTCGAAAATCGCGAACAGCGTCGGCCGCACCATAATGCCCTCGGGCACGCCGATCACATCGCGGTTCTTCGCCGGCAGAGCCTCCATCTGCCGCACCATGTCGTACCCCAGATAGCCAACCAGCCCCCCGGCCATCGGCGGTAAATATGCCGGCACGTCCAGTTGGGTCTCGGCGATCAGCGCCCGCAAACTGTCCAACGGCGCCCGGACCTCCGGGACAAATGCATGCGGTGCCGACAGCGCGTGCCGGTTAATCGACGCCCGCCCATCCTGGCACCGCCAGATCAGGTCCGGCTGCATCCCGATCACCGAGTATCGCCCGCGCGCCGCCCCCCCTTCAACGCTTTCCAGCAAGAAGGAATTCGGCTGCCCATGTGCCAGCTTCAGAAACGCCGCCACCGGAGTCTCCAGGTCGGCCACCGTCTTGCGCCACACCAGGCTGCCGCTCCCCGCATCGTAGGCCAGGTGAAAAGCGGCAAAACCAGGGGGAGCCGACACGTTCATGTCTTTCTCCTGTTACGGTTGCACGACACTGTCGAAGGCGCGCTGATTGGTCCGCGGCTCCGCCCGCAGGCGCACCGCGTCGATGAATACGGACGCCACATCGTTGCTGATCGACTTGGCGATCCCTGCTCGCGTCCGCTCATAGTCCGCTTTCTCGGCCACGGCATCCGGTTTCACGATCTCCGTCAGTTGCGCGACAACAAAACCCTCCGGCGTTTCGACCATCGTCGGCTCGCCCTTCTTCAGGCCAAACATGACGTTCTGCAGGATCGGCGGGATATCCGCGCCTTGCTGGGTGCGAGTCACCAATGGGCTGAGCTTAGGCGTCACCCCGGCCAGCGTCGCGGCATCTGAGAAAGATTTTCCGTCCTGAGCCGCCAGCATCATCGCAGTTCCGGCGCGATCCTGGAACCGGCGCCGCTGGTCCTGTTTCCAGTCGTCGGTGACCCGATCCTTCACCTTATCGAACGGCCTCTTGCCCGGCGGGACCAGGCTCTCGACGGTCAGTGCATAGTAGGCCGAACCACCTACGGACGGGGTCTGCACTTCTGTAAGCTGCGGTGGATCGCCCTGACGCGCCTTGAATGCTTCGGCGATGATCGCCGCCTTCAGCTCCGCCGGTCCAGGGATCGGTGCTGGCTGGCCGGCTGGCGTGTCGCCCTTGGCATCCAGCGTCCCGGTCACCCCGACGACGCCCAGATCGCCCGGCAGATTATCCAGCCCCGTCCCGTTCCCAAGTAGCTGATCCAGCTTGTTCGCTCGGTCGTACATCAGGTCAGCGGCCTTGGACGCCAGCACGCCTTCCCGCAACTTCGGTTTGGCCTGGTCGAACGTCGTGACCGCGCCGCCCGCGATCTTTGTCACTTTCACCACGAACCAGCCCAATTGTCCCTTCACCGGCTCCGAAACCGCATTCGCGGCCACCGAGAACACCGCTTTCGCCAGATCCGGATCGGGAAACTGCACCGCGGTCGCGTCGTCCTGCACGATGGCCGAGGCCCCCTCGGCCCGCGCCGCCGTCTGCATCGCCGCCCAGTCGGCACCCTCACGCCATTTGTCGGCCAGGGCACGCGCCTTTGCCTCGTCGGGCGCGGAAATCACTTCCGCCGACCGCTTCTCGGCCGTGACATACTCGGCCTGGTGCTCGTCGTAAGCTGCGTGCAATTCGTCATCGGTGATGGTGATCTCCGAGGACAAGGACTGCGGCGATAGCTCGATCGCCTTGATCCGCCGATATTCCGGGGTGCTGTAGCTGTCGGGATGGTTGTCGTACCAGCGTTGCAGCGCTGCCTCGTCCGGTGCCGCGGGCTCCGGCGCGGCCGAGAACGGAAACAGTGCCGTGTCGGCCGCGCGTTTCTCGAACTCCGCGCCGAACAGCGGTTTCACTTCGGCATCCGAGGCGACAACCGAGCCGCTGAGCGTCGAAAGCACCTGCCGTTGTGCGATATCGGCGCGCAACTGCTCCAGGAAGCGCGGTTCGGTAAAGCCGTTGGAACGCAGGACGTTATCGAACACCGCCTTGCTGAACTTGCCGTCGGAGCCCTGAAACGCGGGCATCGCCCGCGCGGTATCCGCCACCGACACATCCGGCGTGACAACGCGGAGCTGCTTCAATTCCTGGCCCAAAGCCGCCTGAGACACCATTCGCTCCAGCGTCTGCAGTCCGACCTGGCGCCGCATTCCGGGCGGCGCTTCCTGCCCGGACGGAAGGTTGCGGGCCTGCTGCGCCAGGGCGCGCTGGTATTCCGCCTGGAAG
>DASYBP010000458.1:0-7461 GCA_036500715.1 Rhodopila sp. | reverse complement strand
AAGCCAAAATCCCCCGGAACCCCGGTCTGGTCCCATGACGGTATCGTCTGCACGGGGGAATCGTACAAGCAGGTCGTGAAGCTCACCTTCGCTCGCGGCGCCTCCATTGAAGACCCGAACAAGCTGTTCAATTCCAGCCTGGAAGGGAACACACGGCGTGCGATCGACCTCCACGAAGGCGAGAAAATCAACGAAGCTGCCTTCAAGCAACTCGTCCAAGCCGCGGTGGCGGCCAACGCGGTGGCGCGCGCGGCCGCCAAGAAGAAGTAGGCCCGGCTCTCACGGGCAGCCAGCTAATTGTCGCCCTCGAAACAATACCTTCCCGACGCGCGACGGGCAGCCGCACGTGTTGATAGAAAAGCGATCGCTGCGGTGACCGGGTTGTTGCAACTCGCTTGGCCGCGAGCGCGGGCGCGGAAATCGAGGATTTTCACTCCGTCGAGATATTTCGATAGCGGAGTGCATCGACCAGCAGGGCGAATGCTGGCGTATGTTGTCGGCGGTTCGGATAATACAGGTGATAACCTGAAAACGGCGGGCACCAATCGGCCAGCACGCGCCTGAGGCGAGGTGAGACCGCACCTGGTCCTCAGGCAAGTACGCCAGGCCGAACCCGGCAAGGGCTGCGTCGAGGACCAGGTTCGTGCCATTGAATACAAGCTGTCCCTCGACTCGCACCTTCAGCTCGCGCATGTTCGTGCGCTGTAAATGCGGATGGTGCCGGCAGGCTTTTCACGTAGCTCGCTCAGTGCGGCCAGTTCCGCACCGACCATAGCCCCTAATCTCATGCAAACCGCCTGCTAAATCAGCCTTAGACAGATGCGGCAGCCACGGACGGATCGGACATCCAGTTAAGCAAAGGAGAATGACGATGGAGATAAAACGCAGCGGTGCACAGCCTTCAGGCAAGGGGCCTGCTGACTATTTCACCGGAACAGTGCGTATTGATCCGCTGTTCAGCCCACCCGATCCGGCCCGCGTTGCCGGGGCCCTGGTTACCTTCGAGCCTGGCGCACGCACGGCTTGGCACACACATCCTCTCGGTCAGACCCTGATCGTGACGGCAGGCTGTGGCTGGGTCCAGCGCGAGAGCGGCCCGGTCGAGGAAATCCGGCCGGGTGATGTGGTCTGGTTCTCACCGGGGGAGAAGCATTGGCACGGCGCCACGGCGACCACGGCCATGAGCCATATCGCCATCCAGGAAAAGCTGAACGGCTCTGCCGTCAACTGGATGGAGAAGGTCAGCGACGAGCAGTACCGACGCTGATGATCTGCTAATTGCGGCTGTGGCGGTTGTCGTGCGCTGAGTGGATCTTCGAGCGCCCAATCCGCGGAACAGAACGACCAGTACCCTGGTTCTGTAAAGAAACAGTTGGTCGGCGTCACTTTGTGGATGCCGACCCCGCTTTTCCTGACCAGATCGATGACGCGTATCGCACCAAGTACGGCCGCCATGGCGCAAGCTACATCAACCTCATGGTTACCTTTGAGGCACGATCCGCGACGATCAAACTATTACCGCGAAGCGGGTAGTGACGCGAAGTACCTCCACGAGTGTCCGATTGCGGTGAAGCGTGAGTCGCGCAGCAATCAAGATTGCCGCGTGAATCGGCCACTTCAAACAAAGTGCGACGTATCGCGCTTCTCTGATGCGCGATACTAGGAAATTCACAGCAACGCGCTGCCACGTTCATACCATCCCCGCGACCGGCGCACGATGTGAACGACCGACAGCATCACCGGCACCTCCACCAGCACGCCGACCACGGTGGACAGCGCCGCGCCCGACTGAAAGCCGAACAAGGCGATTGCCGTCGCCACCGCCAGCTCAAAGAAATTGCTGGCCCCGATCAGCGCCGAGGGTCCCGCCACACACCACTCGACGCCCAGCTTGCGGTTCAGCCAGTAGGCTAGCCCCGCATTGAAATAGACCTGGGTGATGATCGGCACCGCCAGCAACGCGATCACGACCGGCTGGCGCATGATCTGCTCGCCCTGCAGGCCGAACAGCAGCACGAGTGTCAGCAACAGCGCCGACAGCGACAGCGGTCCAAGTCTGCGCAGCGTGCGGGCAAGGGCTGGCGGTCCCCCTTGGTTCATCCCCCCTTGGTTCATCAGTGTGCGCCGCCAGAGCTGCGCCACGATCACCGGCACAACGATATAGAGCACAACAGACAGGATCAGCGTGTCCCAGGGCACCGTGATCGAGGACAAGCCAAGCAGCAGGGCCACGATCGGCGCAAAGGCAAAGACCATGATCGTGTCGTTGAGGGCCACTTGTGAAAGCGTGAAATGCGGCTCGCCGTCCACCAGGTTCGACCAGACAAACACCATGGCGGTGCACGGCGCTGCCGCCAGCAGGATAAGCCCGGCGATATAGCCGTCAATCTGACCGGCGGGCAGCAGCGGCCGGAATAGATGGGCAATGAACAACCAGCCCAGCAGCGCCATGGAAAACGGCTTGACCAACCAGTTGATGCCAACTGTCGCGGTGATGCCGCGCCAATGTTCCCTGACCTGCCCGAGGGCGGCGAGGTCGATTTTCAGCAGCATCGGAATAATCATCAACCAGACCAGCAGGGCGACCGGCAGATTGATTTGCGCGACCGTCGCGGTGCCGAGCGCATGGAACATCCCCGGCAAGACCTGGCCAAGGGCAATGCCGGCGATGATGCACAGCGCCACCCACAGCGTAAGGTAACGCTCGAACGTTCCCATCGCCGGAGCGTTGCCCCGTGCGCTCATGGCAGCGTCACTCATGATACCTGATCCTTGGCAGCGTCAGGCCGCATCCGGCCAATGGCGTCGACCTGTCGCGCCAGCGACAGGCGATCCAGCGAGGCTACCGGCAACGCCACGAAAATCTTGACGCGGTTTTCCAGCGCGCGGAACGTGTCGCGGAACGCCTGCCATTGCTCAATTTCGCCATCGACAGCCGCCGGGTCGGGCATTCCCCAATGCGCGGTGATCGGTTGTCCAGGCCAAACCGGACAGATCTCTCCCGCCGCCTGATCGCAGACGGTAAATACAAAATCCATGACCGGCGCGCCGGGCCGGGCGAACTCATCCCAGCTCTTGCTGCGTAATCCTTCGGTTGGCATGTCGAGCTGATACAGCAGCTTAAGCGCGCACGGATGAACCGCCCCTTTGGGATGACTTCCGGCGCTGAAGCCTTGGAATTTCCCTTGTCCCCAATGGTTCAGCAATGATTCAGCCAGAATGCTGCGGGCTGAGTTTCCGGTACAGAGAAACAGGACATTGAATGGCAGGCGCGTCATCCGACCGCCTCCTCCTACCTCGGGCCGCAGCACGCGGCCTCCGCGGCCAGCTCCGGCTTCGGAGCGCAGCACGCGCCTTGCGGCGTTTCCGGCGTGCAGCAGGCCCCCGCCACCGTGCGGATCGGGCCAAGATCGACGCTATCGCCATAGACCGTGCTTTCACCGGATGTGAGGAAGGTCTCCCAGGAAAGCCCCTGCGGGTCGGTGATCCATGACTTTTCCGACTGCGCATAACAGCAGGTCGTTGCACCTTCTTCCAGTACTGGCCGATCAGCTTGTTTCAATCGGCCGTAAACCTCTTGCAGCTCATCCGCGGTCTCGACCTGAATACCGAGATGATCGAGACCGGCCTCGCCGCCGCGCGTCGAGATCGCAAAATTCACCCGCGGATCGTCCAGCATCCACTTCGCATAGTCGGATTTCGTGACGGACGGCTGAGCCGCGAAAAGCGTGCTGTAGAACCGGATCGATTGCGCGAGATCATCGACGGACACGTGCACGTGCAGGCGCTTCATGAGTGACTCCGGGGCTAGCGGTTTCAGGGATGCAAGCGGTCGCGCCGAGACCGCATGAAGCGGGATTTCCCTGACAGCAATTCTCGGTCAGGTATTCGAGGAGTGCGTTCATTGTGGGGTAGGCGGCGGCGTAGATCAGCGAGCGGCCATTGCGGGTGCATGTCGCGAGGCCGGCGTTCTTCAGTTCCTTCAAATGAAACGCGAGCGTCGCCGACGGCAGGCCTAGCCGCTCGCCGATTTGCCCGGCGGGCAGGCCATCAGCGCCAGCCTGGACCAGCAGGCGGTAGATATCGAGGCGAGACTCCTGCGCCAGTGCGGCCAAGGCGACCAACGCGGCTGTCTTTTCCATGATTCCGGAAATATCAAGATAATGCGGCAGGGTCAAGGCCCAACAGCGGCGGGAGAGCATCGGGCGGATGTCGAAATTGCGATCCGCTCCTCAGATGACCGCGCGACCGCCCGCCGCGACAGGCACGCCGCCGGACAACGGCGGCAAGCCGCCCGCTCACCGAAATGCCCAGCGAACCGTCCGCGCGATGCCGATCATGCCAGCACGAACCAGCGGGCGGCTCAGCGGCGGCGCCGACAGCTCGTGCATCCGCCGCGCCCATTCCGGCAGCAGGTCAACACCCGCCTGCATGGTCAGCGCCTGTAACGGCTCCGCCAGAATGTTTCGTGCCGGTTGCCGCAGCACCAGGCGCGCGACCTCCCGCGTGCGGGCGCCGCATTGCAACCGCGGGCGCATCGCCTGGATCAGGGCTCGCGCCTCGGATCGGCTCTGTGGGACGGGATCAGCCCCAAGCGCCCGTGCAACCCGTCCCATCTCCAGGAAGTAGCGGTCCTGATCGGCCGCCGACATGTCCGGTTCGCCATAGCGGATCCAGGCGTCGAGGAAGCTGGTCGCCTCGGTCACGTTGACCCAGGCCAGCAACGCCGGATCGTTCGCCGCATAGGCCCGCCCGTTCGGCAACGTGCCGCGGACACGGTCGTGAATGCCACGGACACGCGCAATGATGGCTTCCGCGTCGGCTCGCCCGCCATACGTCGTGATCGCGATGAACCGGGCGGTGCGCCGCAGCCTGCCGTGCATATCATTGCGGAAGTTGGAATGGTCCCAGACCCCCGCCAGCACCTCCGGATGCAGCATCTGCAGCAGCAATCCAGCGATTCCGCCCACCATCATCGAGGTCACGTCGCGGTGGACGCGCCATACCACCGCCTTCGGGCCGAACAGCCCATCAGTACGCCGTGCCACCGGTTTCTCACCCCGCGACCGGTCGTTGAACACCGCGACCACCTCGGTGGCGATCGCCTGCTTGATCGGCCGCACGACAAGCGTGCCCAAGGAAGCGGACGGGAATGCGCCTGCACCTGGGTATGGCATCAAAACCGCCCCGTCAAAAACGCCTCGTTGCCGCGAACCCGACGACCGGTAAAATGCGGATAGTCAAGCATGGCATGCCGCTTTAACCACGAACAGGCTGCGGCGTTGCGCTGAAGCGCCGCGGCAAAAAGCCCGCCGATCAACGACCGAGTGCCTCCCACACCGCCGCCGCGCTCGGAATGGGCGCGACGGCGCCATAGCCCTTGCACGCCAGCGCCGCCGCCACGTTGGCGTAGCGCGCCGCCGGCTCCGGCTCGTCGCCAGCCAGGATCCGCGCCAGAAACGACCCGCAGAAGGTATCCCCCGCCCCGGTCGCATCCACCGCAACGACGCGATGGGCCGGAATCCGCACTCGTCGATCGGCGGTCGCCAAATAGGCCCCGGCCTCCCCCAGCCGCAGCGCCACCACCTTCGGCCCCAGCCGCAGATAGAAATCCAGCATTGCGTCAGGGTCTGTCAGTCCGGTCAGGACCTGCGCGTCATCCACCCCCGGCAGCGCATAGTCGGCACGCGCTATCGCCGCGTGAATGGTCGCCGCCGCCCGCGCCGCGGGCCACAACCGCGGCCGGTAGTTGGTATCGTAGGCGACCTTCACGCCGTGTCGAGCGGCGACCTCAATCGCCGCGAAAACGGCGTCGCAGGCCGCGACAGAAATCCCCTGGCTGATCCCCGAGACATACAGCATCCGCGCCGCCGCGATTGCCGCCGCAGGGACGTCCGACACCCCGTACATCGCCGCCGCCGAACCGGTGCGGTAATGCAGGAAGTGATGCCCAGCCTCGTCATGGGTGATGAAATACACCCCGGTCTGGTACCGGTCGCTGCGCAAGACGCACGACGTATCGACCCCTTCCCGGTGCCAGAGCCGCATGAAGCAGTCGCCCGGCATGTCGTTCCCCAATGCGGTCACGTAACCCACTCGCGCACCCTGCCGAGCGGCAGCCACCGCGGCGTTCGAGGTATCGCCGCCGAACCCCTCCAGATAGTACTGTGTGGCATCCGTACCCGGCGGAAGCTGGCTGAATTCCAGCATGGGCTCGCCCATGCACAGCAGGTCGGCGCTCACAGCACCCCCCGCGCCGCTGCCTCGATCGCCTCTCGGTTGCCGGTCGCGACGCGCTTTTCATCGACCAGACCGCCGCCCATGCCGACGAACGCGGCACCGGCCGCCAGATACGCCGGAACGTTGCCTGCCTCCACGCCACCGGTCGGACAGAACGCCACGCCGGGAAACACGCTGGCCAATGCCTTGATATGACCTGGGCCGCCCACCGAGGACGCTGGAAAAACCTTCACCACGTCGGCACCCGCGACAAGCGCCGCCCGCACCTCGGTTGGCGTCACCGCCCCCAGCATCAGCGTGGCGCCGGCCCGCCGGCATGGTTCGCGCAGGCTGCTATCCACCCATGGCGCCACCACGAACCGCGCCCCGGCATCCAGACAGGCTTGCGCTGTCGCCGAGTCCGCCACCGTGCCCGCGCCGATCAGCAGATCCCGGTCGGCCGCCAGCCGCCCGATCAGCGCAACGGCCCCGGGGATCGTCATGGTGATCTCGAAGGTCCGGATCCCCGCCCCACGCAGCCACGCCACCGCTGTCTCGGCATAAGCAGCGGATTGCATGCGCACCACCGGCACGACCCGAGCGGCGCGCAATTGATCGATCAATGCGACTTGTGACATTTCCGGGACACCTCCGCCCGCAACGAAGCAGACCAAGGCGCCCGGACGCAAGCCGACCTACACGTGTCGCGTCAACCCATCGAACGCGACCGCCCCAGTGTCCCGGAGCCGCTCCCTCCGTGGCAGACGATTTTCGCGACCTTTTCGATATAATTTCCGACTGCGATCCCGCTACGTCCTCTAACCTGTTGCCGAGGGCTTTGTTGTGACAACCCGCCGACGACGAGGGTCTCGATATTGAAAGGCACGATAGTGGTATACTAAATTAAAGTAATTCAGGCTGGCGAGACTGCTAAATATTTTGGCAAACTACACTGGATAATTTATCGAAATGCTATGCTGTTTGGTCTTTTTGCCGTGGTCGCCCTAACTGTTGTAGCCGACAGGAATGCCGCCGCTGCCGCTACTTCATTTGCAGCACTTCTGACCCTTGGCTGCGCCTCGTTCCTCCGCTCATGGTTCCGGCGCTTTACAACGGAAATAGTGGTCACCGACAGGCGAATTATATACAAGATGGGTTGGATCGCGCGCCGTACGCGGGAGATGAACATCACCAAGGTCGAGACCGTCGATGTGAGACAGAGCGTAATTGGCCGAGGCCTCG
>DASYBP010000457.1:0-3745 GCA_036500715.1 Rhodopila sp. | reverse complement strand
GGACATGGCACTGCACTACTTCGACACCAGCGAGCAGCTGCTTTGCCAGGTGCGTCTGGCGTGCGACCAGATCGCGACCGGATGGCGCGCTGGAGCGCTGATTCTTGAAAAAGTCGCCGGCGCCGGAGGCGTCGATCCTGCCCTCAGCGAAGCCGCGCAGGCGGAAAGCTGGCACACTGCAACCACACTCGCCGCCACCTTGACCGACGCGGAATTGCTGGACGACGACCTGCCGCCCGAGCGGCTGTTGTATCGCCTGTTTCACACCGAGGGCGTCGCCGCCGACCGCGCCCGGGCACTGTCGTTCGGCTGTCGCTGCTCCCGCGCCCGGCTGGCCAGCATCTTGGAAGGCTTTCCGGCCGATGACCTGGATCACATGGCGGTCGATGACGATATCGTCATGACATGCGAATTCTGCAATTATGATTTCCGGTTTCCGCGCCAGAACTTGCATGGCCAGAACTTGCATGGAAAGACATCCGGGCCCAAGGGTGGAAACGCTTCCTGATCAAGCCAACAAGGGACCTCTCGTCTGCATGCAAGCCGGACTTTTGACCCGCCGCTTCGTGCTGCTGCTGGCGCTGGTGGTCGCCCCGCTGGCACTCGCGGGGTGCGGCGGAGGCGAGGAGCCAGTGTTCGAGCCGTTACGCTACAATTATCTGCCACCGATCCAGTTGAATGTGGCCTCGATCGCCATCGAGCAGCGCTTCATTCCATCCGGGGTTGCTCCCGATGTCAGCAACCAGGATCCGGTGCCGCCGATCGAAGTGCTGAAAGCAATGGCCAATGACCGGCTGCAGGCGTTCGGAACCAGCAACAAGGCGGTATTCGCCATCCTGGATGCATCGTTGGCTCTTGAGAACGATGTGGTGACCGGCACCTTCGCCGTCTCGCTGACGATCCTGGACGACACCGGCAACCAGCTGGGATTTGCCGAGGCGCGCGTGCAAAGCCGCCACACCGGGCAAATCAGCGACATCAAACCGGTGCTCTACGATATGACCAAGGCCATGATGGCGGACATGAATGTCGAGTTCGAGTACCAGATTCGACACAACTTGAAGAATTATCTCACGAACACTGTCGCTCCCGACACGCCGGTGGAGCAGGCTCCACTCGATCAGCCGCAGTCGCGGCCGCAGGGGCCGCCATCGGACGGCTCATGAGCGCCCGGAAGGGCGGTCGGCTTCTCGCCGGCCGCTAGCGGCGCCAGTTGCGCATCAGCCCATACAGGCTGATCGACCCCCAGAAGCATTCCAGCACCACCGACGGCAGGTTCCAGGCGTCGATCAAGGACACGAGCACCAGGGTCGCGCCCAGCAGGTTGACGGCTGGAAACCGCCAGCCGGTAGGCGCCAGCCAGCCCTGCAGCGTGGCGAAATAGCCGCCGATGAAGCAGCCAGCCCCGACGATGCCGCAGGCCGTGTATGGATCGAACCCCATCGGGCCGAACCTATAGCGGACGTCAAAGCCGCGCCGCTATAGTCACTCCGGACGCTTGGGGATCGCGGCTGCATGCCCGACCCGCTCGTTATCGGCGGCGGCCTTGTCGGTGGGGCCTTCGCCTGGGGCGGTCTTCATCTCGACATTTGTGGACCATCCTGCCGACCCGGATCGCGACAGCGGCATCTGCATTGCCCGGCTTGATGTCCACTCGCGCCGGCGACAGGCCAAAGGCGCGGACATCATCTCCAGCGCCCGGTGCGGCCGCCATGAAAATGTCGCTGCTTCCTCATCCAAAACGCGGGATGACATCACCCGCGAGTAGCTCAAGCGTTTCGCTATCATTCTTGAATGCGCTGCAAATGAAAGTCTGGACGCCAGCATCGCGATACCGTCCAACCAGATCGGTGACGGCAGACACCGTGCCGACAAAACCCCGGTATGGTTCCGGAACGGCCAGCCTTGCGCGCTTGGTCGCCAGCGCCGCGTCGTCGCGGGCCAACACCAAGGCCAGCACGTTGGTTTTCTCGATCGCGTCGTAATCGCGCTGCTCGGTTTCGCAATGATTGCGCAGGACGGCAAACTTCCGCTTCACCTCGCCGGGATCGCCAAAGACGTTGCAGGCATCGCCCAGGCGGGCAACCACGCGCAAGGTAAGTTGCTCGCCGCTGCCGGCAATCATCACCGGCGGCCGGGATTTGGGCTTCGGTTCCAGGATCGCGTCCTCGACGTGAAAATACCTGCCGTGAAATGTCGTTCGCGGGTTCGCCCACATCGCCAGAATCAGCCTGACCGCCTCTTCCAATTGCCGGATTCGCGTCGCCGGTCTCTCGGGAAACTCCCAGCCGTACTGCCGGTATTCCGTTCCGAACCACCCGGCGCCGATACCAAGCGTCAGGCGACCTCGGCTGATAAGATCGACGCCCGCCGCGATCTTGGCGAGATGGGCGGGATTGCGATAAGCCACCGAGGAAGCCAGCGTCGCAAGCCGGATGCGGCTGGTCACCGCGGCAAGTGCGGACAGCGCTGTCCAGCCTTCGATGAAGGGTTCGTCCGCCGCACCGACCGGCGGAATCTGAATCAGGTGGTCCATGACCGAGAACCAGGTGAAGCCGCGTGTCTCCGCCCATTGCGCTTTGGCTTTTAGCCGCTCGAACGCCTCAGACGGATCAGGACCGAACACAAAAGACGGATTGTGGATGCCAAACTTCACCTGGAGCCTCCTGCATCAAACTACGCCGGCAGCTATCGGTCGGCATCAACGGCCCGCCAGCCGTGCGTGAGATCATCGAGCTTGGCCTTGAGATCAGCCGGCAGCGGTTCTTCCGCGGCGGCGAGACTGTCGGCAAGTTGTTCGGGGCGACTGGCGCCAACAATAGGTGACGTAACGGCTGGATTCGACAAGACCCAGGACAACGCCATGGTCGCCATGCTCATACCCGCCTCGGCCGCGACCGGGCGCAACGTCTCGATCGTTTCGAATTCCCGTTCGTTCCAATAGCGCTCCTGATACCGGCGCGCGGCGGTCCCGATCGTGAAGCGCGTGCCGGCGGTCGGCGGTCCTTTACGGTCATGTTTGCCGGTTAGCATCCCACCGGCAAGCGGGTTGTACGGGATGACCGCGACCGCTTCTTGTTCGCACATCGGCAACAGATCGCGTTCGAAGCTGCGAAACAGCAAATTGTATCGAGGCTGGACCGAGGCGATGCGGGCGATGTTCTTGAGTTCGCTGCGTCCCAGCGCGCGGGCGATCTTGTGGGCTGGCCAATTGGAAACGCCCACGTAACGGGCCTTGCCGCCGCGCACGACGGTGTCGAGCGCCTCCAAGGCTTCGTCGATCGACGTCAATGGGTCGTAGGCATGCAGTTGGTAGAGATCGACATAGTCCGTGCCCAGCCGTCGCAGCGACGCATCGATCGCGTCCAGGATGTGCTTGCGTGACATGCCCTGATCCCAAGGCTTCCGCCCTACCTGGCCCACGCATTTGGTCGCCAGGATAAAGTCGTGCCGCTTGCCTTTCAGCCAGCCGCCAACAATTTCCTCGGTTCGGCCCGCCGTCGTTCGGCCGCCGCCCATGGGATAAACATCGGCCGTGTCGAAGAAATCGATGCCACCTTCAGCGGCTTTGTCCATGATCGCGCGGCTCTGGGCCTCGTCGCACTGTAACCCGAACGTCATCGTACCCAGGCACAGCCGGGAAACGCGTAGTCCCGTGCCGCCGAACTTCGTATACTTCATGCGAGGCGTTCCATTCTCGATAGCTGCGGGCTCGGGTGCGGACGCTAGCAGACTAACGCCTCAC
>DASYBP010000456.1:0-11194 GCA_036500715.1 Rhodopila sp. | reverse complement strand
GCTCCGCCGCGGCATCGAAGCCATTCCCGAAGCCGACTATCACCGCCTCAGCTACTACCAGCGCTGGATCCGATCGATCGCCGACAACCTGCTGCGGACCGGGGTTATCGCCGAATCCGAGCTGCGCGCGGCGCTGGAGGCCTGTTGATGTTCGCCGCCGGTGAAACCGTGCGCGTAAAGGACGACTGGCCCGAAGCGACCGGTCCCGTCCACACCCGCACCCCATACTACGTCCGCGGTGTCCAGGGCGAAATCGTCCGCCACCTGGGAAATTTCCCCAACCCCGAGGATCTCGCCTTCGCCCGACCGGCCGACCGCCGGCCGCTCTATCACGTCCGGTTCAAAAAAGGCGCCATCTGGCCTGAGGCAAAACCCGACGACGAACTCCTGATCGAAATTTTTGAACATTGGCTGGATAGGCCATGAATCCACGACTTCTGGATAAAGCCATGAAATCTATGACTTCTGGAAAGGCCATGAATCTACGATTTCTGGAGCCCCAATGAACATCCTCGAAAGCGGCAGCGACCGCCTGCTGAAAGCGGTGCGTGCTCTTTTGGAGCAGAAGGGCATTGTCTCCACCCCCGAGGTCCGGGAGCGTATCGCGGCAACCGACGGCGCCAGCCCAGGCCAAGGGGCACGAATGGTCGCCAGGGCCTGGGTCGATCCATCGTACCGAGCACTGATGCTGGAAGACGGCACAAAGGCCGCCGAGGACGTTGGCATCCCCATGCGCGGCGTGCCCCCGCTCGGTGTGTTGGAAAACACCCCCGACGTGCATAACCTCGTCGTCTGCACCTTGTGCAGTTGCTACCCACGCGCCGTTCTGGGTTATCCCCCCTTCTGGTACAAATCCGCCAGCTACCGCGCCCGCGCGGTGCGCGATCCGCGCGAATTATTGGCCGCCGAGTGGAAGACGATCATTCCGGATTCGGTCAGATTGCGCGTGGTGGATTCGACCGCCGATTACCGCTGGATGGTGCTGCCGATGCGCCCCGCCGGGACCGCGGGCTGGAGCGAAGAAAAACTCGCCGCAATCGTGAGGGAAGGCGACATGGTCGGGGTCACCGTGCCGTCGGCCTGAAAGGAACAACCCTGACATCATCGTTACAAAGCAACCGCATCCGGGCCGGCGTCGTTACGGTGGTCTTGACAGACCAGAGGTTCCGATGCGCGTTTTCCTGCTCACCGCCGCCGCTTTGATGATGATCGGCTTGTCCGCGTGCCACCAGGAGGGTCCGGCGGAGAAAGCAGGCAAAAGCCTTGATAATGCAGGCCAGTCCGTATCGGACGCAGTGAACCCGCCGCAGGGACCGGCACAATCAGCGGGTCGAAAGGTCGATCGCGCTCTGGGCAACTGACACCGGCCTGCGCAGCTTCCCAAGCGCTCTGGCTGCGCCCCCTCCCAGCCAGGCTTGCCCCTCTGCCGCCCCGGGATAACAATCCACCCGGGATGGAAGAGGCCAAGCCAGATGAATTTCGAATTCTCGGATGAACTCCTGCAACTCCGGGACCAGGCGCGCCGCTTCCTAGCCGACCGCTGTCCCCCATCCGTGCCGCGCCGCATTCTCGATACGTCCGAACCCTACGCGGCCGACCTGTGGCGCGCCATGGCCGAGATGGGCTGGACAGGTGCCGCGATCCCCGAGGCATATGGCGGCGTCGGCCTTGGACGTCTCGCGGTATGCGTGCTCGCGGAGGAACTAGGCCGCGCGGTCGCCCCCGTTCCCTTCTCCTCCTCGGTCTATCTGGCCGCGGAGGCAATCCTTCTCTGCGGTTCGGAACAACAAAGACAAACCTGGCTGCCAAAACTCGCGGCCGGCGAGGTGGTTGGTACCTTCGCCATGGCGGAACGTCCCGGCGCCGTCGCCCCCGCCAGGCTGACCGCCACAGTCACCAACGGCCGCTTGACCGGTATAAAACTCGCCGTCCCCGACGGCGACATTGCCGACGTAGCCATAGTCGCGACCGGGAACGGCCTGCACCTCGTGGATCTCAAGGCCCAGGGTGTGATGCGCGAAACCGTAACCACCTTCGACCCCACCCGCTCGCACGCCCGCATTGAGTTCACCGCCGTACCGGCCGAACCGCTTCCGGGTAACGACGTGCGCCGCCTCCTCGACTACGCCGCCGTCCCCATGGCCTTCGAGCAGCTCGGTCTCTGCCAGGCTGCGCTCGATATGGCCAACGCCTACTCCAAGGAACGTTTCGCCTTCGGACGACCAATCGGGTCGTTCCAGGGCATCAAGCATAAACTCGCCGACATGTACATCCAGGTCGAGCTGGCCCGCTCGAACGCCTACTACGGCGCCTGGGCGGTGCACACCGATGCCGCCGAACTACCGATCGCCGCCTCGGTCGCGCGTATCGCCGCCTGCGAGGCCGGCTGGTTCGTTACAAAAGAAAGCATCCAAACCCACGGCGGCATGGGTTTCACCTGGGACATGGATTGTCATCTGTACTACCGGCGCGCGAAACTTCTCAGTCTGGCACTGGGGGGCGCCAGGGAATGGAAGCACCGCCTGGTGAACGAACTGCGCAAGAGAAACGCAGCCGCATAGTCCCAACGCTCCATCCATTCCAGCACAATTCAGGGTACAGACAATGGATTTCGAAGACACCCAAGACGAAGCCGCCTTCCGCGCCAAAGCCCGCGCCTTCCTTGATGCCAACGCCGAACGGCGCAAACCCGGCGAGGTCGAGGGTTACCGCCGCGGTCAGGACGCGCCGGGCGCCATGGAACGGGCGAAAGATTTCCAGCGCCGTAAGTATGAGGCCGGCTTTGTCGGCATCCACTGGCCCATCGAGTGGGGCGGCGGCGGCGGTACGCCCATCCAGCACGTCATCTACAACCAGGAAGAGGCAAAATACGATGTGCTGACGGCCCTCTTCGGCATCGGCATCTACCTCGCTCAGCCCACCATCTGCACCTGGGGCACCCAAGAACAGCGCGAGCGCTTCGTCAAACCCGCCATGCGCGCCGACGAAGTCTGGTGCCAGCTGTTCAGTGAACCGGGCGGCGGATCCGATCTGGCAGCGTTACGCACCCGCGCCGAACGCGATGGAGACGACTGGATCATCAACGGCCAGAAGATCTGGAACTCCGGCGCCCACTACTCAGATTTCGGCATCCTGGTTGCCCGCAGCAATCCCGACGTCCCGAAGCATGAGGGATTGACGTTCTTCATCCTCGACATGAAAACTCCCGGCATCGAAATCCGCCCCATCCGCCAGATCTCGGGCTCGTCTCATTTCAACGAGGTGTTCTTCACCAACGTCCGTATTCCCGACAGCCGCCGCGTCGGTCCGATCGGCGCCGGCTGGAAAGTCGCGCTGACCACGCTGATGAACGAACGGCACGGCATGCGCGACGCCCCCGGCCCGGACGTCGACGAATTGTTTCGTCTGGCACAATCGATCGAGCTCGAAGATGGCGCCGCGATCGACAATTCCGCCGTCCAGGAAAAACTGGCGGAATTTTATACGCGCTCGCAAGGCCTCAAATATACCAAGTTCCGTGGCATAACGGCCCTGTCGAAAGGCCAGACTCCAGGCCCTGAATCGTCGATCATCAAGGTCGTCGCCGCGAACAAGCTGCAGGACATTCTGTCATACGGCCTGGACCTGATCGGTATGGCCGGCCCCACCATGGGCGACACGATGCCAGTCGCCGGCATCTTTGAAGAGGCGCTGCTGTATTCACCGGCGTTGCGTCTTGCCGGCGGCACCGACGAAATCATGAAGAACATCATCGCGGAACGTGTCCTCGGCCTGCCGCAGGATCCCCGCGCCGACAAAGGTCTGCCCTTCCGCGACATACCGATGGGCGGAGCGCGCAAGTGACCACGCACAAGCTGCACAGCTTCTTCTGGCCCGAATCAATCGCCGTCCTCGGCGCCTCGCCCGATCTTCACCGCATCCGTGGCCGCCTGCTGCACCAGCTTCGCGAGAACGGCTTTCCCGGCCGCATCCTGCCGGTCAACCCCAGCTACCAGGAGATCGACGGCCTCCGCTGCTACCGCTCGATCGAGACGGCCGGCGCCGCCGACCTCGCCCTGATCGCGATCCCCGCCGCTGGCGTTGCCACAGCAGTCGAGGACTGCGCCCGCGCCGGCGTCAAGAATGCCCTGATTATCAGCTCCGGTTTCGCCGAGGAAGGCGGTGCCGCCGGCGACATGCAGGCCGAACTCCTCGCTATAACGCAACGAACAGGCCTCCGCGCCTGCGGCCCCAACTGCGAAGGCTACTACAACGCGCTTGGGCGGATCGCCACCACCTTCAGCCCCACCGTCGAAACGAAAGCCGACGATAAGACAACCCTCGTCTCGGACAAGCGCGTCGGCGTCATCGCCCAGTCCGGCGGCATCGGCTTCGCCCTGTTCAATCGCGGCAAGGCGGCAGACCTGGGCTTCAGCTACGTCATCTCCACCGGCAATGAAGCCGACCTGACGATGGCAGACTTCCTCGACTACATGGTCGAAGATCCCCACACCCATGCCGTGATGCTGTTCTGTGAAGCGGTTCGCAACGGCCCGGGCTTCGTCGCCGCCCTGAAAAAGGCCCGCGACCGCGGCAAACCGATCATCGCTATCAAGATCGGACGGTCCGACGCCGGCACCCGCGCCAGCGTCTCGCACACCGCGTCCCTGTCGGGATCCCATACCGCCTACCACGCGATTTTCGAACGTTACGGCGTCATCGAGGCCGAGGACCCCGACGAGGCGGTCGCCATCGCCGGCCTGGCATTGACCTGCCCGCTGCCCCGGGGCCGTCGCACCGGCATCATCACCGTCTCCGGTGGCGGCGGCGCCTGGATGGCCGACACGCTCTCGGCGTTCGGCCTCATCGTCCCCAACCTGTCGGCCGCGTCGCAGGCAGCCCTGCGCCCGCTGATGCCGTCCTACGGCGCCGCCGGCAACCCCGTCGATGTCACCGCGCAAGGATCCAACACCGGCCCGGCGATGATGACGGTCATGGAACATCTCGCCGACTCGAACGAAATCGACATGATCGTCCTGGTCGGGTCCCTCGCGAGCGAAACCAGGGCCTCGCTCGACGCGGAGCGGGTGCGGGCGGTGGCAACAAGGTGCGGCAAACCCATGATGGTCTGGAGCTACACGATCCCGTCCGCGTTCGGGCGCGCCGCCGCCGCGGGCTGCGGCCTCTACATCGACAGCAACCTGCGCAACATCGGCGTGGCGATGAGCAAGCTGGCGGCATACGCGGAAGCCATGCAACGCAAGCTGCCCGAGCCGTTCTCCCCGCTGTCCGGCCACCTCTATCCCGGCCTGCCGCAAACCGTGCCGGAGTATCGCGCGAAGCGCGTCCTCGCCGCCTGGCTGCCCGACTCCCGCGAAACTCTGACCAACACCGCGGAAGAAGCGGCCGACACGGCCGAGCGCCTGGGCTTTCCCGTCGTGCTGAAAATCCAGTCGCCACAGCTCCCGCACAAGACCGAGGCCGGCGGCGTGCGCCTGAATCTCGCGACCCGCGAGGCTGTGACCGAAGCCTATACATCAATGTTGACAGATGTCAGGCATCATGTGCCAGGCGCAACGATCGACGGCGTTCTGGTGCAACGCATGGCGCCCAGAGGCCACGAACTCGTAATCGGCATGGTCAACGACCCAACCTTCGGCCCCATCATGATGCTCGGTTTCGGCGGCACAACGGTCGAGCTGTTCGGTGACGTGGTCCACGCTCCCGCGCCGGTCGATGCGGCCGAAGCCACCCGCATGATCCTCGCGCTGAAGTCCGCCAGCCTGCTGACTGGCTTCCGCGGCGCCAAACCGATCGATCTCGCGCCCGTCGCGCATCTCGTTGCGGCACTGTCCCGAGCGGCCCTGACGTTGTCGGCGCAGGTCAGCGCGTTTGAGCTCAACCCGGTGATTCTGCACCAGGACGGCTCCGGCGTGACCGTCGCCGATGCCTTGCTGACAATGAAGGAATAATCGTCGCCGCAATGAAAATGTCACGCCGGCTCAAGCACTCTTTACAAGCCATCACGATTGGATAGTTATTACCTCAAATCTGGCGGCACCCGTCTGCTACGAGAACGATTTGTTCCGGTTGGGGGAGATCTCATGCGTGACGACATGGCGCGCCGAGTATCGGCGGAGTTTTTCGGCACATTCTGGCTGACGTTTGCCGGCTGCGGCGCGGCGGTACTGGCGGCCGCGTTCCCCGCCCTTGGCATCGGATTTTTGGGGGTGGCGTTCGCCTTCGGCCTTACCGTCCTGACCATGGCCTACGCCGTCGGCCACATCTCCGGCGGGCACTTCAATCCGGCGGTGACCCTCGGCCTGTGGGCCGCGCGCCGCTGCGCCAACAAGCATGTCGTGCCTTACATCGTCGCGCAGGTCGTCGGCGCCATCGTCGCCGCCGCTGTCCTCTGGGTGATCGCGTCCGGCAAGCCGGGTTGGGTGCCGGCCGGTTTCGCCGCGAATGGCTATGGCGACCTCAGCCCCGGTAAATACGGCCTGACGTCGTGCCTGATCACTGAGTTGGTGATGACGTTCTTTTTTCTGTTCATCATCGTCGGCACGACTTCCAAAGGGGCTGCAGCCGGGTTTGCCGGCATCCCGATCGGCCTGGCACTGACGCTGATCCACCTCGTCTCGATCCCGGTGACCAACACCTCGGTCAATCCCGCTCGCAGCACCGGACCCGCTCTGTTCGCCGGCGCTGAATACATTGGCCAACTCTGGCTTTTCTGGTTGGCACCGATTGTCGGCGGCATGGTGGCCGGCGCACTGGCACGCTGGATGTATGAACCGGAAGAATTGGTCGAAACGATCGTCGTAGAGGAGCGCAAGATCGCCTGATCCCGCTCCCGCTAAACGATTACTTCGGTGCGGCGTTCTCTGCCATCTGCAGGTGCTGCTCCAGCACCGGCAGATGTTTTTGCGCGAAAGTTCTCAAGGCCGGATCCTTGCCATCCGCCGCCTCCTTGCGAAAGTCGGCGATGTCCTTCTGATGATCCTGCACCATGTCGTGCATATAAGCCGTGTCGAAGGCGTTGCCTCTCATTGTCTGCAAGCGTTCGGCTGTGGCGCGATCCTGCGAGTCTGGAGCGCTCGGAATAGCCAGATCCTGCCGGTGCGCGATCGCCTCAAGCTCCTTATTGGCCTCACTATGGTCGGTAACCATCCGCTGCCCGAACGCGCGGACCTGCGGCGATCCGCCATTCTCGGTGGCAAGGCGACCCATTTCGACCTCAGCCATCCCTCCAGCCGCGGCCTTCATGGCAAAGTCCTTGTCGGCCGGGCTGATTGTCTGTGCCATGGCTGTCCCGGCGGCAAGGCTGACTGCTATGGCGCCCAGAGCGACTAAACGCACTTTCATCGGCGTGTCCTTGCTGTTGAACCGACCGAACGCAGCCGCTCGTCGCAGGGTTGCACCCCGATCCCATCATGCCGGATGATGCGGCAGGATTTAAGGAAACGGACATGCAAAAGCTTGCGGGAAAGGTCGCCATAATCACCGGCGCCAGTCGAGGGATTGGTCAGCAGATCGCCGAGTTATTCGCAGCCGAGGGCGCCAAGGTCGTTTGCGCCGCCCGCACGCTGAAGGAAGGTGAGCACCGCATGCTGGAAGGATCGCTGTCGCGAACCCTCGACCTGATCCGAGGGAAGGGCGGCGAGGCGACCCCCGTCACCGCCGATGTCTCCGCGGAATCCGAGTGCATCGCCCTGGTCGAGGCGGCCCGCAACGCCTACGGCCCGATCGACATCCTGGTGAACAATGCCGCCCTGAATTACTTCCTGCCCACCGAAACCTATCCGACAAACCGCTGGATGCGTTGCTTCGCGATCAACGTCCATGCCCCTTTTTTCCTCGCCAAGGCGGTGCTGACTGACATGATCCCGCGCAGGTCGGGTGCGATCGTCAACATCAGCTCAGGTGCGGCAATCGGCCCCGGCCGAGGCCCATACGAGGACAAAACCGTCCTCGGCAGTGTCATGTACGGCGCCACCAAGGCAGCGCTCGAGCGCTTCACCCAGGGGCTGGCGCAAGAAGTCGCGCAGTACGAGGGCATCACGGTGGCCGCCGTGTCACCCTCGCAGGTCGTGCCGACACCCGGAACGATCCACCATAAGCTGGTTACCGGCATCGATGTCCCAAAAGGCGAGCCCCCGATGCTCATGGCGCGCGCCGCCCTTCTTCTTGCCAGCGAGCAGCCATCACGGATGAACGGGCGGGTGACCTACAGCCAGCAAATCCTGCAGGAGTTCGGCCTGATACAGGACGCCAAGGGCAGGGGCGTCACCATCCAGGGGTCCGGGTACTCGTTGGTTTAACACCCACCACCCCAATGGGCCCCAAGGTCTGCCGGGTATGCGCGTAGCGGCTGGCGTGGCGGGGTAGTGTCTCAGTTTGAAAAAAGTCCTACACGGTCTCGCTCGCCCAGGACTTGGTCTCGTGCTATCAATATCGCGTGGCATCGCGCGACGAGTTCACCATAAATCTTGAGTGCCTCGTATGTGGCACCTCTGGTGTCGCCCACGTTTCCGAGGACGACTACCCGTTTATGAGAAGTCCCCGCTTCCGGGTTGATGAATGTCCGGCTGGCTTCAATGTCACTCGTGAAGCCGAAACAAGCGTCAAAACCGAAATCTGCTGTGCCAAATGCGGGGCTAGAGTTCATGGCAGATAAGCGCCCGAGACGGCCCCGCGACCCCAACTAGCTTGGCAAGCTGATCGTCGATCTGGCTACGGGGGAGAAGATGGAAGATTGTCCAGAGCCGCTAACCCCAGCCCAGGAGTTCGTACAATCAGGCGGCTTGAAGGGCGCCAAAGCGCGGACCGAGGCGCGTACTCCGAAACGGAGAGCAGAGATCGCCAAGAGGGCGGCGCAGAAGCGATGGGCAGGCAAGCACTAGCTTACCTTCCCCTTCGACTGAGCGTCGCCCACATCATACAGAACTAACGAGGAACGCAGATTCTTACATAGAATCTATTGACGCAGTCCAGAGACTTGCCGTCGGTTTCTGGCATGTCGAATCCTGGCTCCATTCGTGCTAACGCTCTCAATAGGCTTGAGATGGCCCGCGCTGAGGTGCGTCGTTGGGAGGATTTCTTACGCTCTTACGATGAGCTCACTGGCGTAGTGCCGAAGTCGCAGATCCAGTCGCCGGGTCCTCAGAGTTACGTGGCAACAAGAGACTTTGAAATGCCCTTGGATATAGGATCGGCCCCCAGAAACAAGGCAGAGAATACGAAGACGCTAGCGAGTAAGGTTCTGGCGGAGCGCGGAGGATTTGTTCCCACTCGGGAACTACTAGGGGAACTGATTGAGCTCGGAGATGACATTGGTGGCAAGGATCCGGTGGCCACCCTTAGCTCTAGGCTTATTGGTGCTAAGGATATCGAGAACATTCGCCCACACGGCTGGAGGCTCAAGCCTCGCCAAACGAACGAAGCCGCCGGCCCAACTACTACGGCGGACCCGGCGGCTTCTGGTTCAACCGCTGACATACCATCAGCGGAGCCAACGTCTACCCCCAGCAGAGCCGTAGAGCCGGTACCGGGAGGTGGGACATGAAATAGTCTAGTAAGCCTCTAGACGGGGTGAGGGCTGGTACCCCTCACCACGCTACGCAAACCGTTATCAAATATAGCAGAATCGGTCAACTGGAATCGGTAACGGCTCCCGTATACCGATATATGGGAATCCTGGGAATGAACTATATGCTTGACGGTCAAGCATGTAGTTCATATTCCATATCTATGAACAAGCTGTCCCGACAGAAGCGTGTTGATATCATCCGCCTCCTCGTGGAGGGTATGAGTCTGCGCGCAATCACCAGGGCTACGGGGTGCTCCATAAATACGGTGACTGCCCTACTCGTCACTGCCGGGAAGGCTTGTTCAGAGTTCCAGGATCGCAAGTTCCGGGGCCTAATCTGTCGCCATATGCAGATTGATGAAATCTGGGCATTTTCGTATCGCAAGGAAGCCCGCGTAAAGACAGCCAAGTCCCCGCAATTGATGCTGGCAATATCTGGACCTACGTGGCATTAGATGCCGACACGAGGCCGGTCCCAAGCTGGCTGGCGCGGGTGAAGTTTCATAACACCTAAGCTTCGAATCAAAGAGGCAGACCGGATCGCACTATTTAGCAGTTGCTCAGACGATTCGCATTTATTATCGACATCTCTCTACTAGGAAATCGGACCTACTATCGTCAGCGGGAAGAAATTCGTTCAAACTGAGACGCTACCCGCGGCGGCTGCGCGCGAAATCGAGAAGATCCAGCCGTCCGGCCGCCGAACCGAGATCCGATCTTACGGGCGGCTCGCAATTGCGTGCCCCGGCGCCGGCCAGCCGATGCGGCACTGCAATGCCGTCAGCCCAGCGAAACCGCCTGGTCCCGGATAGCCGACGCGGCTATCGCCTCGAACACCGCCACACCGTGCATGATCTGATCCAGCGGCGTCGGAAACGGCCGCCCAGCCTCAATGCAGCCGGCAAACGCCTCCAACTCCGCCGTTAGCATGTTGAAATCCGCGGTTTCCGTCACCTCCGGCGTCCCGGCGCCGAACGCGCCACCCCCGGCAGGCACCACTCGAAACGTCGCCATCGGATGCCCCAGGATCTCGGCAAACCCTTTCGTCCCGTAGACCGCCATCCGGTAGTGCGGCGTCGCCGCGGTCGAGCAGAAGACATGCCCCGACGCGCCATTCGCGAAGCGGATCAAGACATCGGTGGTGTCATCCGCCAGCGGCGCCGCCCGTCGCGCCACCTGCGCGTAGACCTGCCGGACTGGTCCAAACAGATCGATCATTCCATCTACCAGATGCACGCCAATCGCCGTCATTGCCCCTGCCGGCGCTTCGTTCGTCCGGACCCGCCAAGCGTCCGGTGCCATCGAGATTCCATGCAGCGCCGTCTGCTCCGCGCTGATCGTAACCAGCGTCCCTAAACGCCCGGACCGCACCGCCTCGCGCAGCAAGCCCATTGAGGGATGGAACCGCCGGTTGAATCCCACCCCCAGCACAATTCCGGCCTTGTCGGCCGCGTCCCGCGCCCGAGCGGCATCCGCCATCGACAGGCTGAACGGCTTCTCGACAAATACGTGCTTCCCCGCGGCCGCCGCGCGAACCACCTGCTCGGTGTGCTGGCTGTGCGGCGTCGCGAACACCACTGCGTCGATGTCATGGTCACGCAGGATCGCATCCAGCGTATCGACCCA
>DASYBP010000455.1:0-3567 GCA_036500715.1 Rhodopila sp. | reverse complement strand
ACGTCCTCTGTGGAGATTGACGGGCGCATGATCGAGAGCGTCGCCGGGGGGACGCATTGGGGCGGCGGCATGCTGATCCATGCCGAAGACCAGGCGCGGATCGGGCTCTTGATGTTGCAGCGCGGGATTTGGGGTGGTCGGCGCATTTTGCCGGAAGGCTGGGTCGCCGAGTCGGTGCGTCCGTGCGCGCTTAACCCGGTGTATGGACTGCTGTGGTGGCTGAACACCGATGGCGGCCGTTACGGGAGTGCACCGGATGACAGCTTCTTCGCGTTCGGCGCCGGCGGCAATCTGACCTGGATTGCGCCTCGGCAGCAACTGGTCGCGGTGCTGCGGTGGACCGATCCGACCGCGATCGACACGTTTATGCGTTTGGTGATGCAGGCGGTGGTGGAATGAAAACGATTTTGGTGGAATACCCACAGGAACACACGGTTCTGGTGACGCTGAATCGGCCCGAGGTCGTCAATGCGATGAACACGCAGATGGGACTGGATCTGCTGGAAGTCTTCGATGGGTTCTGTGCCGCACCGAACAAGCAGCGATGCATTATCGTGACCGGTTCGGGCTCGAAAGCGTTTTGTGCGGGTGGCGATCTGAAGCAGCGCGACGGCATGACCGATGAGATGTGGCAAGACCAGCACTTGATCTTTGAAAGAATGATCCGAGCGATGGTGGGTTGTCCGGTGCCGATTGTTGCGGCAGTGAACGGAGCGGCCTATGCCGGCGGCCTGGAGATTTCGCTGTGCGCGGACTTCATCTATGCGGCGGAGCACGCGCGGTTTGCGCTGACCGAGGTGACGTTGGGGATCATGCCGGGTGCCGGCGGGACGCAGACTCTGCCGCGGGCGGTGGGCGTCCGGCGGGCGAAGGAAATCCTGCTCACCGGGCGGCCGTTCAGCGTGCAGCAGGCGTTTGACTGGGGCATGGTGAACCGGATCTGCAAGGCGGAGACCCTGCTGGCGGAGGCGTTGGAGACGGCCGCGGTCATTGCGGCGAATGCGCCGATCTCGACGCGCCAGATCAAGCAATCGGTCAATATGGGGCTGAACACAGACCTGCAGACCGGGATGATGTTCGAGATCGAGGCGTACAACCGGATGGTGCCGACGGAAGACCGCCGCGAGGGCATACGGGCGTTCAACGAGAAGCGGAAGCCGGTATATCGAGGCCGATGAAGGGGGCCGATAAAGGGAGGAGGCCGATGAACGCGATCAACGACATTCAGTCAGGGCAAGGGCTGACTCGCGCGCTGGCGGAGCAGGCGAGGGGGTTGCGGCTGGCGGATGTTCCGGAGATGATTCGGACCAGGGCGCGGCAATGTGTGCTGGATTACCTCGGCTGCGCGATCGCCGGTGCGTCGGATCCGCTGGTGGAGATTCTGCTGGCGGAGATGCGGGAGCAGGGTGGCCGTGAAACGGCGTCGGTGGCGGGGCAAGGCTGGCGGCTGCCGGCGGCGTCGGCTGCGATCGTCAACGGCGCCGCGTCGCATGCGCTGGATTTTGACGATGTGAATGTGGCGATGCCGGGGCATCCCTCGGTAGCGATCCTGCCCGCCTTACTGGCGCTGGCCGAAGAGCGCGGATCCAGCGGGGCGGATGTGCTGACCGCATTCATCGCAGGTTATGAACTGGAGTGCCGGGTCGGGACGACAATCGCGCCGGGTCATTACGATGGTCTTGGGTTCCATGCGACCGCGACAGTCGGGAGCTTCGGGGCAGCGGCAGCGTGCGCGCAACTGTTGGGACTGGATGCGGATCAGTTCGCCTGCGCCCTGGGGATTGCCGGGACTCAGGCCGCCGGGCTGAAATCGATGTTCGGCACGATGTGCAAGCCGCTGCACGCGGGCAAGGCGGCGTATCATGGGTTAATCGCAGCGAAGCTGGCGGCGCGCGGGTTCACCAGCCGGATGGATGCGATCGAGTGCGGGCAGGGGTTTGCGCGGACCCATAGTCCCGATTTCAATCCAGACCGAGCGTTCGAGACGCCGCCGGGGGGTTGGTGGATCGCCAACAATTTGTTCAAGTATCATGCGTCCTGTTACATGACTCATGCTGCTATCGAATCGGCGCGCAAACTACGGGATCGGTATGAGTTCTCGTTGGATCAGGTCGAGCGGATCGATGTGCGGCTGGAGGAAGCCTGTGATCGGATCTGCAATATTGCCAAACCCGTCACTGGGCTGGAGGCGAAGTTCTCGCTGCGGCTTACGACGGCGATGGGACTGGCGGGGATGGACACCAGCCGACTGTTGACGTTTTCGGAGGCAGTGGCGGCGGATCCGGTGCTGGTCGGGCTGCGCGACAAGGTTTCGCTGGGATTCTGCCGCGGCATTCCCAACACATTCACCGAGGTTGCAGTGTTAATGCGGGACGGGACGCGTATCAGCGCGGAGCATGATGCCGGCATTCCGGCGGCTGACGTTGCGCAACAGGGCGCGCGATTGGAGGCGAAGTTCGCGGCGCTGGTCGATCCGGTGCTTGGCGCGGATACGGGTGGGCGACTGATCGCCGAGGTGGGGCGGCTGGATTCGTTGCGCGATGTTCGGGGTTTGATGGCGTTGTGTGGCGGTTGATTGCGTTTATGCGGCGGCGAAGGCCGACCGTTCGGGGCTGATGAGGCGAAGTCGTGGGTGGCCGGGCCGAGCCCGGCCATGACGGAGGGGAGGACGATGCGTCTTAAGGACAAAGTGGCCATCGTGACCGGTGGCGCGCACGGGATGGGGGAGGCGGAGGCACGCCTGTTTGCCAAGGAAGGCGCGGCCGTGGTCATCGCCGATGTGCTGAGCCGGGAAGGCGAGGCCGTTGCCGCTGATATCAACGCGGTGCAAGGGAGGGCGCGGTTTGTCCGCGCGGATGTGACGTCGGAAGCGGACTGGCAAGCGCTGATCAGCGATACGATTTCGGCTTATGGCCGGCACGATATCCTGGTCAACAATGCCGGAATCAGCGGCAGCGCGGTGGGCGATCCCGACGGGCTGGACGGCTGGCAGAAGCTGCTGTCGGTCAATGCAGCGAGCGTGTTCGTGGGCACCAAACTGGCCGCGGCGGCGATGATGCCGAATGGGCGGGGCTCGATCGTCAACATTTCCTCCATCATGGGATTTGTCGGCAGCGCTGACAGCCATCCGGGATATGCGGCGTCGAAAGGGGCGGTGCGGCTTTACACCAAAGCCGCGGCGGCGAAGTATGGGCCGTCCGGCATTCGGGTGAACTCGGTGCATCCGGGGTATATGCCGCCGATGCTGAACGCAACGAACGCGGCGGGACGGGCGTCGAAGGTCGAGGCGACGCCGCTGCGGCGGCTGGGCGAGCCGATCGAGGTCGCCTATGGCGTGTTGTTCCTGGCGTCGGACGAGGCGTCGTTCGTTACTGGAACGGAACTCGTGATCGACGGCGGGTATATCGCGCAATAGCGGGAGTGGTTTCTATGGTGCAGGTTCCGGGCGGGCAGATTCCGGGGGTCTATCATCGGCGCGTGGGAGATATCGTCGTCACCGCGCTGTCCGACGGCTATCTGGATGGGACGGTGGAGGTGATGCAGAACATCGGTGCCGCCGAGGCGACA
>DASYBP010000454.1:0-1949 GCA_036500715.1 Rhodopila sp. | reverse complement strand
TGTCGTGGGAGAACGACAGCGGCATGACCCCGTATCGCGACACCCGCGTCTGCGTCGGCTTCAATCCCGTCACCCCGCACGCCGCGGCGGGAAGCCGGATCGATCCTCCGGTATCGGACCCGAGGGCCATATAGTTGAAACGCGCCGCGACCGACGCCCCCGACCCCGATGACGACCCGCCGGTAATGTAAGGCAGGTTCCAAGGGTTGTGACAATTGCCAAAAGTCTTGTTGTGGCCGGTCGGGTTCTGCGCGAACTCCGCCATGTTCAGGCCGGCGAAGGTGTAGGCACCCGCGGCCGACATCCGCTCGATGGCCGTCGCGGTGACATTCGGGCGGAAATCGCGTCGCAGCGCCGATCCGCAGGTGCTCAGCTTCCCCGCCTGGTAATACATGTCCTTGTGTGCCATCGGCACGCCGTGCAGCAAACCCGGTTGCTTGCCCGCGCGCACCGCTTGGTCCGCCGCTCGCGCCGCCGCCTCGGCGGCTTCCCGATCCTGCCAGATAACGGCGTTCACATCCGGATTGACCGCGTCCAAATTGGCCCAGCACGCCCGCAGCAAGTCGAGCGACGTCGCCTGACCGGACGCGACGTGATCGGCCGCCTCGACCAGGCTCAGATTGGCGAGGTCGTTCATCAGGCGACCTCCTTCGTCGCCTGCAGCGCCGCTTCGAAGCTCGAAGGCTCATCCTCAAACACGATCGTGCCGCGCAGTGCCTCGAACGCCTCGATCGTCGCTGCTAGTTCCGCGGCCAGCCGTTGCGCCGGCGCGTTCGGTGCCTTGATTCCGAACCATCGCGCGATCGTTGCTTCAACCGAAGTCTCGAAAGCACCCATCTGTCGGTCTCTCAGGGTTGGTGTGCCCGCGAGTAGGCAACAGAAAGGCAATGCAGGCAATGGCGGAGCGGGGAAGAGTCTACGAGACGAATGTGCCGAACCGACTAGATCGCCTGCCCTGGAGCGGCTTTCACTGGTTGGTGATCGTCGCCCTGGGCATCGCCTGGATCCTGGACGGCCTGGAGGTCACCGTCGTCGGTTCCCTGGCCGGCGCACTGTCCGACAGCCCCACCCTGCACCTGAGCGGCAGCCAGATCGGCGCCGCCGCTAGCGCCTATCTGATCGGCGCTGTCGCCGGCTCGCTGTTCTTTGGCTGGCTCACCGACCGCCTCGGCCGCAAGAAGCTGTTCACCCTGACCGTGCTGGTCTACCTGATCGCCACCATCGCCTGCGGCCTGTCCTGGAATTTCTGGTCCTTCGCGCTGTTTCGCATGCTGACCGGGGCCGGCATCGGCGGCGAATACGCCGCCGTCAACGCCACGATCCAGGAACTGATCCCGGCCCGTCGCCGGGGCTTCACCGACCTCGTCGTCAACGGCAGCTTCTGGCTGGGCGCCGCGACCGGCGCGCTGGGCGCATACGTCGTGCTCGACCCCGCGATCATGCCGCCCGAGATCGGCTGGCGCGCCGCCTTCATCATTGGCGGCATCCTAGGCTTCATCGTCCTGCTGCTGCGCCGCTTCCTGCCCGAAAGCCCGCGTTGGCTGATGACCCACGGCCAGCCGGAAGAGGCCGAACGCATCGTCGGCGAGATCGAAGCGCGAGTGCAGCGTGAAACCGGCAAGCCGCTGCCACCCGTGCCGCCGGGAACGCTGCGGCTGCGAACCGATGTCCACGCCTGGTTCCGTGCCGGCGCAGCCGCGCTGGTGACAACCTACCAGCGCCAGGCCTGGCTTGGCGTGACGCTGATGGCGGCACAGGCCTTCTGCTACAACGCGGTCTTCTTCACCTACGCCCTGGTGCTGACCCGTTTCTACGGCATAGCGTCCGGTAACGTCGGCCTGTTCATGCTACCGTTTGCCATCGGCAACTTCCTCGGGCCCCTGGTGCTCGGGCGTCTGTTCGATACCATCGGCCGACGGATCATGATCACTGCCACCTACGCGGTGTCG
>DASYBP010000453.1:0-1756 GCA_036500715.1 Rhodopila sp. | reverse complement strand
CAAGGTTCATCGGAATTCCTTCAGGGCCGCTCCTACACGATGCGGGTTATCACCTCACCCGTATCCGGCCACCCATATCCGGCAGGCGACACGGGCGCGGTGAGGCGGTTCTGCAACACCGGTGAGGATCGTTAACTCCTTTCACATCTATGTCATACTAGCCCGTTAACGTCCCTCAAGGAAGTTCATTTCGCGGGGGGCGCGATGACCGGAAAGCGAAATGTCGCCCGAAAGGGGTTGGTCGGCGGGCTGGTCGCAGGCTTGGCATGCGCCGTTCTGCCGATGTCGGCCCCGGCGCAGACAGCCAGCAACGATCAGATCAAACAGCTGCAGGATCAGATCCGAAAAATCCAGCGAGAGTACCAGTCGCAAATCCACGGCCTGCAGAAGCAGCTCGACGATTTGAAGGCGGCACAGAAGGCGCCGCCGCCTGCACCACCGGCGCCAGGGCTGGCGCTGCCGCCGGGTGGCGCACTCCCGCCGCCGGTGCCGGGTGGACCGGGGGCCCCGCCGCCTGCGCCTACGCCAGCCGAGGTGGCCGCCGCTGCGAAGCACGGAATTTTCGGGACCGGCATCGATGTCAGCATGGCCAACACATTCATCGAGGCGGCGAGCATCTTCCGGACGCGCAACGAGACGGCAGACATCTCGTCGAACTGGAACACCGGCATACCGATGCCGAACAATCCCAACTATCACCTCTCGGAATTTCGCGAGAGCGCACACCAGAGCCGGCTCGCCTTGCAGGCGGTCGGCAATGTCAACGAGGACACCAAACTAACCGGCTATTTCGAAAGCGATTTCCAGAGCGCGGGGGTGACATCGAACTCGGTCGAGAGCAACAGCTATACCCCGCGGTTGCGGCTGGCCTATGCCGAACTCGATAAAAGAGACTGGGGGACCTACTTCCTCGGCGGGCAGAGCTGGAGCTTTCTCACAATGTTCAAGAGCGATATGACGCCCGGCCAGGAGAATATTCCGCTGACGATCGATGGGCAGTACGTACCAGGCTTCACTTGGTTGCGGAACCCGGAGTTCAGGGTAGTCCAGCACCTTGGTCTAGTCTCCGTGGGTCTGGCGGCAGAGAGCCCGCAGGCGGTGATCTTCAACGGGCCCAACGCGCCGTTGGTGCCGACGACGGACACCAACCCCGGAGGGCAGAACCTTAATTCTACGGCCAACTACTCAACGGATGTCGGGCCGGACCTGGTGGCCAAGATGACGGTCGATCCCGGTTGGGGCCATTTCGAGCTCTATGGGCTTGGCCGCGCGTTCCGCAGCCGCGCCAACTTTTCCAATCACACCGTCTTTGGCGGCGGCGGTGGGGCGGGTGCAATCTTCCCGGTGGTTCCAAAACTACTCGACTTCCAGGCTGACTTCCTGATCGGCGACGGCATCGGCCGCTACGGAGCCGTGGGGTTCCCCGACGTGGCGGTCAAGTCGACCGGTTTACTGGTGCCGATCCCAGAGCTCCAGGCGCTCGTCGGGCTCGTCGGCCATCCGACCGACTATATTGACCTCTACGCCTATGGCGGCATCGAGCAGGCCAGCCAAACCTCGTTCACCGCGTTCACGCCCAGCGGCACACTACCGTTCGGCTATGGCAATCCGCTCTACAGCAATACCGCTTGCCTCCACGAGGCAGCGTCCGCGTCCGCGGCCTCGACGAACTGTGCTGCCAATACCCATCGCGTCTGGCAGGTCACCGGCGGCTTCTGGTGGGACGTCTATAAAGGCGATTTCGGCAGACTGCGCG
>DASYBP010000452.1:0-10145 GCA_036500715.1 Rhodopila sp. | reverse complement strand
TCGCCGATTTCAGAGCGGCGATCCTCACGTTCCTGCGTGAGGAGGTGCCCAGAAAATGGCACACCTATTGTGATCAAGTAACAGATAATTTTCGCATCATCTCGCCCAAGGATTTTCGGGTTCTGGCGTGAACGGAGTATATATATGCTTGGCGCCTGCCTCGCGTTCATCATCAGCCGGTTCATCAGCTTCTTTCCGGGGCTGATCATCGCACCCATCTTGTGCGGCGCAGCCGGCGCGGCGATTGAGATCTGGGGCCGGCAGCGCGTTCACCACAACGGGCACATCGCCGAACCGCTGTTCACATTCGGCCTCGTGTTCATCATCGGGCGGTCGGTGCAGATGACCTGGAGCATGCTGCCGACGCAGGAAGCCTATCTGGGGGCGCTTGAATGATGCTGCAAGTCCGCAGCCTGCACGCCCACTAGGGACACAGCCACATCCTGCACGGCATCGATCTCGACGTCGGCGAGATCGTCTCATTAATATAACGCAATGATACCGTCTCACCACCTGCAGAGATCATGGGTTTGGTCGAACCGCAGGGCGGTGTCGCCTTTCGCGGCCGCGAACTCGCCGGTCTGCGCAGCGACCTCGTCGCGCGCGCCGGAATTGGCTATGTGCCGGAGGACCGTCAGGTCTTCGCCACGCTGTCAGGGCGGTTCGGCAGATGGACTTTCAAGCACGTCTTCCGACTGTTTCCCAACCTCGCCGCCCGCTAACACAACCCTGCGGGCGTGCTGTCCGGCGGCGAGCGGCAGATGCTAACAATGTGCCGCACACTGATTGGCGATCCGGACCCGATCCTGATCGACGAACCAACCGAAGGCCTCGCCGCCTTGCTGGTGGAGCAGGTCGGCGCCCTGCTTGCCGAGATCGCCAGCCGAGGCGCGTCCACCCTGTGGGTCGAGCAAAAACTGACAATCGCGCTGAAGATCTCCCGCCGACTGTACGTCCTGACCGCCGGCTGCAACGAGGTGTGGAATTAGCCCGTTCCCCGCGCTTCCGATTGATGTCCTTTCTGGTGAAAGTAATTCCTCCGGTAGAAGTCCAACACCAAATCACCGTACATCGCTGGCGAATATCGGGCGGGATTATCGGCCGAAACACAGCTGGGCAGGCATTCGATCACCGAGGATGGGTTCGGACTGTGGAAATACGCGATTGAATAGCGATCTGTCCCGGATTCGTTGATCACTCCGTGGGGTGTGGACAGGAATCGATCGTTCGACCATCGCCGCATGACGTTCCCGAGGTTGATCAGGAAGGTCCCCGGAACAACCGGTGGCGCGAACCACTCTCCCGATGGCAGCCGGATCGCAAGCCCGGGCACGTCCGTGCGAGCCAACGCTGTCATGAAACTGTTATCAGTGTGCGGAGCTGTGCCGAAGGTGTTCTGGCTGAGATCCTCTTGCGGTGGGTAATGCAGAAACCGCAAATTGATATGCGCCTCATTGGCAAAGAATGGCGCGAAATAATCGGGCTCAACTCCAAGCGCGACCGCGAAGCCAGGCAGCATCCGGTCGCACATCACCCGTAAGGCATGGAAATACGCCATCATGTCTTCGCGTAACGCAGGCTTACCCGCCGGCCACTGATTACGTCCACGCAGCGGAGCCTTCGCGAGGACGTCGGGGTGATCTGCGCCGCGGTCATGGCTGATGAAGAAACTCTCATTCTGGTTTGGCTTGGTTGCCTTGTGCACGGTGGAGGCGCCTTGGACGGACGCGTTCATTGGCAGATAGCCGATATTGTTTTCATTCAGCCGCAATTTTAGCTTTTCGTCGAGTGAAAGTGCGTGGAACCGCCGGGACGCCGCAAATCCGCGATCGATCACTGCCTGAGGCACACCGTGGTTCAGCGCGTAGAAAAAGCCTACGTTCTCACAGGCGTGCCGAAGTGCTTCCGCCAGCGCGCCAAGCGCTCCGGTCTTGCCAGCAAAATGCGGTCCGAAATCGATCACCGGGATCAGTTCGGATATCGCCTTGGTATCCTTGGCCGCATGCTGTTTGAACAGGTGCACGGACGCCCTCCTGAAACGTGAGTTTCGAGTAAAGCATCTTGACGACCAGCGGGGTAGGGCGGGAGGAGACGGTGATCCAGATCCTTCACGCCGGCCCATCGGGGTCGAGGTCTTCGGCACCGATCTCAAAAACCTGGACGATGCAGGGTTCTGGCTTATCGATCATCCGCTGGAGCGGGGCACATTCGCTCCGCATCTCCATAAAGGAGACAGCGTGCAAAACAGTATCGCCGTGAGGCAAAAAAGGCCGGGATCCTGTCCCGGCCTTGCTCGTCCGTGGGCGACTAACCGCCCAGAGACGTTTTGCTGCTTTGACCAGTTGTCGCGGGAGCCGGTTGCTGAGCATTGCGCGCCTGGCTGTCGCTTGGCGTCTTGCTGTTTTGGCCGACAACTGTATTGCTGAAGGCGCCGGCGGCGTAATGCGGCAACCTGTATTCCGCACCGCCCGGGACGCCCTGTGCAAAAGCGGCGCCTGCGCCAAGGCTCAGGGCGGCAGCCGCTGTAAGGATCATGGTCTTCATCACGTTTCTCCACTTTCAGTCGGGCAGGGTGTCCGGCTTTCGCACCAGGACGTAGTCTTTGATGACTGAAAGATAACATCGCGATGCAGCATTGGACTTATGCGCAACTTGCGGAAATCGGGGTGCCCCGGACCGGGCCCCAAAACAGGGTTTGGCGAGCCCGCGTCAGGGCGGCCGGATCGGAACCTAACCCGTCGTGCCGGCCCGATTCTCGCGCACAACTGAGCCGGTCTCGGGCGTTAGTATCCCTTCATGCCAGACGATTCCGTTTCCACCACATCAAAGTTGCACTCGACCGAAATCCCATCCGGATCCAAATAGAACAGTTGTGTCATGTTAAGCTTCGGGAGCACCCGCTCATCGAATTTGATATTCCGCATCTGCAGATTGGTGCGCATCTCCTTGAGCCTGTCGCAGGAGAACGCGATGTGATCAAGCCGTCCGGTCGGCGCTGGATAGGACGGCCCGTCCGGAATCATTGGATCCTCTGCCCGGTATCCGATCAAGTGTACCGTTGGGATGTCCGCGCAGTACAGCCAATAGCCGGGGAAGGGCAGCGGCGGCCGCTCACCGACCGTCAATCCGACCACGTCGCAGTAAAAATTCTTCGTGCGCTCCAAATCACGAACTCTGATGGTGTAGTGGTTCAGCGCTTGTGCCGGCATTTTTCGTATCCCCGCTAGAACTGGTTTTCGGATTTCAGACCGAACATGATCTGTCCGACCGATTCATAATGCAGTTGACGCCCTTGCGCCTGCTGCGCAACCGAGTTGATGTCACGCAACCGCCGCTCGAACGGCTGGTCCTCGAAAATCGCCATTGATCCCGCACAATGGAACAACGTGTGCACCACATCACGCGATTGTTGGATTGCCCACGTCGAGGCGAGACGCAGCATTGCCGCCTGACGTTCCGTCATTTCGCCATGTCGGATGACATCGTCATAGATCTCGTCCAGCGTGTTGTGCAGGAACGCCCGCGCCGAGTGCCATTTCGCTTCCGACTGCGCCAGTTGCGACTGCACGACGTTATTCTCCCGCAGCGGCCTGGCCGCGCCGCGGGACGTCTTCGTGGCCGGCAAGGCCAGGAACACATCGATCAGACCGCGCGCCACGCCCAGCCCGACGCCGGCGAATCCGGCCGAGTAAAGCTGGTTGCTGGCGAAACGATAAAGCGGCCCGTCTTCGCGCCGATCGACCGCCTGGTCACGCAGAATGGCTCGCTCCGCCGGAACGAACAGGTCTTTGACAACGTACTCATTACTCGCGGTGCCGCGCAACCCTAGCGTGTGCCAGATATCAACCATCTCCGCGCTGGATTTCGGAAACAGCAAGGTGCGGATCTCCTTGCGGCCCTTTACCTTCAGGTGCGCCCCGAGCCAGGTGGCGTTCTGGCAGCCGCTGGCGAAACGCCAGGTGCCGGAGATACTGTATCCGCCGGGAACCGGCTCCGCCTCGAACGCGGAGCCGGGCGGTCCCCAGGCCAGAATGCCATCCACCGGCGCAAATATTTCCTTGGCCACCGCCGGGTCGAGATACGCCGCGGACATCGAGCAACCGTTGCTCTGACAGACCACCCATCCAGTGGACCCATCGGCAGATGCGATCGCCTCGGTAACGCGGGCGAAATCCGACGGCTTCATTTCCGTCCCGCCGATCGAGCGCGGCTGCAACATGCGAAAGAAGGCGCCGTCCTTGAGCGCCTTGACAACCGCCGGGGTTAGTTCACGGCGGCGGTTGATCTCGTCTCCCTCCTGCCGCAGCAGGGGATGCAGCGCGAGCGCGCGCGCGACCTGGGAGTGGACCTCCGTCATCCGTAAGCCTCCGCATATCACGGCGTGAACGCCTGAAGCCTGACGATGGCGCAATTTTGACTGGTTGAAAAGCAAGCCGGCCGCCGAACCGGCGGTGTCACGACCCCGACGGCGCAACGGACACGAGCGCGGCTTCCAGCCGTCGCGCGACCTCCCCGGCTATGGGCACCGGTGTGGCGGCAAATCCGATCACTAGCCCGCTTGAACGCGGCGCCCCAGCGAAGTACGCTCGCAGCGGCGATACTGCTAGCTCACGCGCGCGACAGGCACGCACCGCCGCTGCCTCATCGAAACCGTCCACCAGCCGCGCGACCATGTGCAGGCCCCCGGGCGCCGCTATCGCCGTGGCGTGCCGGACGACGCGAGCCATCGCTTCCAGCAGCGCGCCCCGGCGTCGGCCATATTCGGTGCGCGTCTTTCGGATATGCGGCGACAGTAGGCCCAGTCTCATGAATTCTGCCAAAGTCACCTGGGTGAATGCGTCCGTGCCGCGATCGGTCAGCGTCCGCAGCCGCACGAACGCCGGGACCAGCGGCGCGGGCACAATGGCAAACCCGATCCGCAATGCCGGCGCCAGCGTCTTGCTGAAGGTGCCACAGTAAATCACCTGCCCGACCTTATCCAGGGTCGCGAGCGGCGGCAACGGCTTACCCTCCCAGCGGAATTCGGAGTCACAATCGTCCTCCAGCACCCAGGCGTTCGCGCGCCGCGCCCACTCAAGCAGCGCAAGGCGGCGACCTACCGGTAAGGCGCCCCCCAGCGGCGTGGCATGCGAAGGTGCCACCAGCGCCAGCCTTGCGTCAGGGGCAGTCCGCACCCCGGCGGCGACATCGATGCCCTCTGAATCGCTGGGGACGGGCACGATCTCAGCGCCGGCGGCCAGCAACGCGCCGCGTCCAGCAATGTAGCCAGGCTCTTCGACCCAAACCCGATCACCTGGGTCCACGAGCAATTCCGCGGCCGTACGCAGCGCTAGTTGTGTCCCCCCAGTTACTACAATGCAGCCCGGGTCAGCCACCAGACCACGCGTTGCTGCCAGGTGTGCCGCGATCTGTTCGCGCAGCACCAGCAGTCCCTGTGGTGGCGGATAGCTGGAAAGTTCCCCCGACAGCGGCTTCAGAACCTTTGATGCACACCGTGCCCATGCTTTGATCGGAAAGAGATCTGGCGCCGGCAAGCCGCCGGCCAGCAGCAACCCCAGGGCTGGATCACGCGCACTTGCCGTTGCCGGAACCTGAGCTAGCCGGGAACCGCGCGCCGATAGTGCCACCGCGGCGACCTGTGGCGTGGCAGCCAAGGCTGGCGCCTGATCCGGCAGATCCGCCGAGATATAGGTCCCGCTACCGGTACGCCCCCGAACGTATCCTTCGGCGGCCAGGCGCTCGTACGCCAACACCACCGTTTGCCGAGCGACACCGAGTTCCAGGGCCAACGACCGGCTGGGTGGCAGCCGGCCCCCGCTTGGCAGAGCTCCGCTCAAAATACTGTGACGGAGATGGTCGAACACGGCGTTTTGGCGCGTTTGGTCTGGTGCCAGCATCGGGTGGGATCATCCTTTATCGGTCCAATCCCGCGACCCTAGACCCCGCCTTGCAGCTTCGGCAACAGTACACGCCTTTGGCGCGGCCACAGGGAGTCTCGTGCCGCGCCGTTCAATCCTGGCCGAACCGGGCTGTTAGAAGCCCTCGCGCTCGAGCCGCTTGCGCTCTAGCTTTCTGGCCCTGCGTACGGCCTCGGCCGCCTCACGAGCACGGCGCTCGGACGGCTTCTCGTAGTGCCGCCGCAGCTTCATCTCGCGGAAAATCCCCTCCCGCTGCATTTTCTTTTTGAGCGCCTTGAGCGCCTGATCGACGTTATTGTCACGCACGAGGACTTGCACTGGGCCGCCTGCTCCTTTCCAAAGACGCCCCCGCCCACCGGGTGCGCGAATAGGCCCATTGCCGGGGATACCGTCGTGGGGCCCGGCGCTATAACATGACCGTGGATAGTTACAAGTCCATTTTCCGCCGCCAGGGATATGACACACATATGGCCATTCTGAAAATCGCCCGGATGGGTCACCCGGTTCTGCTGCGAAAGTGCGATCCTGTGTCTGACCCAGGTGCCCCGGAAATCCGTCGCCTGGTTGCCGACATGATTGAAACGATGATGGATGCGCCTGGCGTGGGCCTGGCTGCGCCACAAGTGTATCAGCCTTTGCGCCTATTTGTTTTCCGCGTGCCGGGCGGCCGAGAGGCCCAGGATCCTGCCGACACCGCGCTGGGAAACACAGTGCTGATCAATCCTGCCGTCGAGCTGATTGGCGAAGAACAAATCATGGGCTGGGAAGGGTGCCTGTCGATCCCGGATCTTCGCGCCGCCGTGCCGCGCGCGAACCGCATCCGCTACCGCGGTGTCGATTGCGAGGGCGTGGTGGTCGAACGAGAGGTGACCGGCTTCCACGCCCGTGTCGTGCAGCACGAGTACGACCATCTGGAGGGCATCCTCTACCCCATGCGGATGACCGATTTTCGCTATTTTGGCTTCACTGAGGAACTTGACCGCACCCAGTCCCAAACGTGAAAGCAGCCGGATGATCTCCCACCCTGAACGCCTGCCTGAGCGCGACACGGCAATTCTGGCGATGCTGCCGCATGTCGCCTTCGACGGTTGGTCCAGACGCGCCTTGCGCGCCGGGATCGCGGACGCCGCCATGCCAGCGGACGAGGCGGATCTGCTGTTTCCCCTCGGCACGGTCGACATGATCGAGACATTCTGCGACCTCGCGGACCGGCGCATGGAAGAAGCCGCCGTCACGTTACTCGAAACCAAGCCGTCCGCCCGCATCCGCGCGATTGTCGCGCTGCGCCTGGCGCAGAACCGGCCTTACAAGGAAGCGATCCGGCGCGCGCTGTCGGTCCTCGCGCTGCCGCAGAACGCGGGAGCGGCGGCAACTTGTACTGCCCGTACCGTCGATGCGATCTGGCACGCAGCCGGCGACCGCTCCGCCGATTTCTCCTGGTATACCAAACGCGCCACTCTTAGCGGGATCTACAGTGCCACTCTGCTGTACTGGCTGCGCGACGCATCGGAGGATGACGCGCCTACGCTTGGGTTCCTCGACCGCCAGGTTGCCGTCCTGGCTCGCGTTCGGCGGCTGCGGGCGCGTGCCGACAACCTGCTTGCCCGGCTTCCCCGCTTACGGCCGCCACGCGCAGTTGGTGACACAGGCTGACGGACACTCTATCTCTGCGCCAAGACCGGTCGGCGCCTCGCCCGCCGGGCAGATAGAGCAGGCCCCGTTAGCACAGGCTCATGACCGACACTCCGATCGAGCGTATCCGCAACTTCTCCATCATCGCGCACATCGACCACGGGAAGTCCACCCTGGCCGACCGCCTGATTCAGTACACCGGCGGTCTGACCGCTCGTGAGATGACCTCCCAGGTCCTCGACAGCATGGAACTGGAGAAGGAACGTGGCATCACCATCAAGGCGCAGACAGTCCGTCTCAGCTATTTGGCCAAGGATGGTTTCACCTACGAGCTAAATCTGATGGACACGCCCGGCCACGTCGATTTCGCCTATGAGGTCAGCCGCAGCCTGGCCGCATGTGAGGGCAGTCTTTTGGTGGTCGACGCGTCGCAGGGCGTGGAAGCCCAGACACTGGCGAATGTCTACCAGGCGATCGACGCCAATCACGAGATCGTTCCAATACTCAACAAGATCGATCTGCCAGCGGCAGAGCCCGAGAAGGTGAAGCAGCAGATCGAGGACGTCATCGGTCTCGACACCTCGGACGCTGTGGAGATCAGTGCCAAGACCGGCCTGAACATTGAGGGCGTTCTGGAAGCGCTTGTCACGCGTCTGCCCGCCCCGAAAGGAGATGGCAGCGCGCGATTGAAGGCGCTGCTGGTGGATAGCTGGTACGACCAGTACCTCGGGGTGGTCATTCTGGTTCGCATCAAAGATGGGCGGCTGAAGCGCGGCCAGAAAATCCGCATGATGTCCACCGGCGCGGTGCACTCGGTTGAGCAGGCAGGCGTCTTCACGCCGAAGATGGCCTCGGTGGACGATCTGGGACCGGGCGAGATCGGCTTCATTACCGCCGCCATCAAGACCGTGGCCGATTGCAACGTCGGTGACACGATCACCGACGACCGCACCCCGGCGACCGACGCACTGCCCGGGTTCAAGCCCTCGATCCCCGTGGTCTGGTGCGGGTTGTATCCAATCGATGCCGACGACTTTGAAAAACTACGCGACAGTCTGGGCAAACTGCGCCTGAACGATGCGAGCTTCCACTACGAACCGGAGACCTCGGCGGCGCTGGGCTTCGGCTTCCGCTGCGGCTTCCTTGGGCTGCTGCACCTCGAGATCATCCAGGAACGTCTGACACGTGAATTCGACCTGGAGTTGATCGCCACCGCGCCGTCCGTCGTCTATCACATCTTCAAGACGAACGGCGAGATGATGGAGTTGCACAACCCGGTCGACATGCCGGACGGATCAGTGATCGACCATATTGAGGAGCCTTGGATCAAGGCCACGATCATGGTTCCGGACGAATATCTGGGCAGCGTCCTGGGCCTGTGCACGGAACGACGGGGCCAGCAGGTCGATCTGACGTATGTCGGCAACCGCGCCATGGCGGTTTACCGGATTCCGCTAAACGAGGTCGTGTTTGACTTCTACGATCGGCTGAAATCGGTTTCCCGCGGTTATGCCAGTTTTGACTATGCGATGGACGGCTACGCCGAGAGTGACCTGGTGCGCATCTCGATCCTGGTTAATGGCGATCTGGTTGACGCTTTATCCTTCATTGCCCATCGCGCCGCTGCTGAAAACCGCGGCCGTCAAATATGTGCACGGCTAAAAGATCTGATCCCCAAGCAGTTGTTCAAGATCGCGATTCAGGCCGCTATTGGCAGCCGAGTGGTGGCACGCGAGACGATCAGCGCGCTGTCCAAGGATGTCACTGCCAAATGCTATGGCGGCGATATCAGCCGCAAACGCAAGCTGCTGGAGAAGCAGAAGGAAGGAAAGAAGCGGATGCGCCAGTTCGGCAAGGTGGAGATCCCGCAGTCCGCCTTCCTGGCGGCACTGAAGATGGACGCGTGAGTGCCGGTTCCGCAAACGACGTATCGTGAGGCGGAGACCCGAGATATATTGAATAAGAAACGAATTCGGCGGCCGTCCTGAAGCTGTTCGACCGAAAATCGTGAAACGTTCTCCTGGGTTGAGGCTGACGCGCACGCTTTAGGGTTTGCGTCAGCGTCTCGCTCTGGTATTGATTGTGCCTCCGTAGGAGAGATGGCCGAGCGGCTTAAGGCGCACGCTTGGAAAGCGTGTGTACGCGAAGGCGTACCGAGGGTTCGAATCCCTCTCTCTCCGCCAACCATAGACATTTCAGGGTGAGAGTTATCGCGGCGGCTTTCACAACCAACCAGGTTCGCGACGACACCAACCATTGGTTCAGCGCTCTCCGACTGCCAGGGCGCGAGACGGAGTGATTCAGTCCAGGCCGGCATATCGCGCTTCTGACTGAGGGCGGCCGGGGTGCTGGCCGCACGTCAGCGCCCGTCCAAACCCGTCTTATAGCCCGACTCTGTGAGAATCCCTGCGTAGCCTCTTGCGAATCAGCTGCACCGCGATTCTTGTTGTTTCATGATCCGATCCGGCTTCCTGGACCCTGAATCGCGACGCGACCTGATTGAGTTGGCACGCGACGGCTCGGTTCCGCATCGCCTGGCCCGCCGGGCCAACGCGCTGGTATTGCTGGACCAGGGCATGAGCTGCAGCAATGTCG
>DASYBP010000451.1:0-2208 GCA_036500715.1 Rhodopila sp. | reverse complement strand
TACAGCGACACGCCCTGCACATCGGCGGTTTCCTGCTGCAGGCGCCGCGCGATTTCGGTCGCGTTCAGACTGCGGTCGTCCTTGGGCCGTAGATTGATCAGAAACCGGCCGCTGTTCAGCGTTGTGTTGTTGCCGTCCACGCCGATGAAGGAGCTCAGGCTGACGACGTCGGGATCCTTCAGGATCGCCGCGGCCAGCGCTTGCTGATGCTCCGCCATCGCGCCATAGGAGGCGCTCTGCGCCGCCACCGAAATGCCTTGCAGCACGCCGGTGTCCTGCACCGGGAAGAACCCCTTCGGCACCGCCGTGTAAAGCAGCACGGTCACAGCCAGTGTGATTACCGCCACCAACAACGTCAGCTTCTGATGATCCAGCACCACATTCAGCGCTCGGTCGTAACGGCCGATGACCCAGTTGAAGACGCGCTCCGCCTTCAGGTCGAACCGGGTGCGCGCCGCCTCGGGGCGATGCCGCACCAGTTTGGCGCACATCATCGGGACCAGCGTCAGCGACACGATGGCCGAGATCACGATCGTCACCGCCAGGGTGATGGCGAACTCGTGGAACAAACGGCCGACCACGTCGCCCATGAACAGCAACGGGATCAGCACCGCGATCAGGGATACGGTGAGCGAGATGATGGTGAAGCCGATCTGCTCGCTGCCCTTCAGCGCCGCGGCCAAAGGCGACTCGCCGGCTTCCACGTAGCGGGCGATGTTCTCGATCATCACGATGGCATCGTCCACCACGAAGCCGGTCGAGATCGTCAGCGCCATCAGCGACAGGTTGTCGAGGCTGAAGCCCAGCAGGTACATGACCGCCAAAGTACCGACCAGCGACAGCGGCACCGACATGCTGGGGATGACCGTCGCCGGCAGGTTGCGCAGGAACAGGAAGATGACCGCCACGACCAGGGCGACAGCCAGCCCAAGCTCGAACTCCACGTCCGCGACCGATGCGCGGATTGTCACCGTCCGGTCCGTCAGCACCTCCACGTTGACCGCCGACGGCAGCGTCGCCTGCAACTTCGGCAGCAGGTTTTTGATGTTATTGACGACCTGGATGACGTTGGCACCGGGCTGACGCTGCACGTTCAGGATCACTGCGGGTGTCTTGTTGGCCCAGGCCGCCAGCTTGGTGTTCTCGGCGCCGTTGACCACGGTCGCCACGTCCCTCAGCCGCACCGGCGCCCCGTTGCGGTAGGCGATCACCAGGTCCAGGTACTGGTTGGGATCGGAGATCTGGTCGTTGGCGTTGATCGTCGTCGCCTGCGCCGGTCCGTCGAAGTTACCTTTGGGCGTGTTGACGTTGGCGTTGCCCAGCGTGGTGCGCAGGTCGTCGATGTTCAGCCCGTACGCCGCCAGCGCCCGCGGATTGATCTGCACCCGAACCGCCGGCCGTTGGCCGCCACTGATGCTGACCAGCCCGACACCCGGCTGTTGCGAGATCTTCTGGGCCAGCCGCGTGTTCGCCATGTCCTGGACCTGCGTCAGCGGCAGCGTCTTCGACGTCAGCGCCAGGGTCAGGATCGGCGCATCCGCCGGGTTGACCTTGGCGTATATCGGCGGTGCCGGCAGATCGGACGGCAAGAGGTTGCCCGCCGCATTGATTGCCGCCTGAACCTCCTGTTCGGCCACGTCCAGGCTGACATCCAGACTGAACTGCAGGGTGATCAGCGACGACCCCGCCGAACTCGTGGAAAACATCTGGTTCAGGCTGGGCATCTGCCCGAATTGGACTTCAAGCGGCGAGGTAACAGACGAGGTCATGACCTCCGGACTGGCGCCGGGATAGAAGGTCTGCACCTGGATGGTCGGATAATCGACCTCTGGCAGCGCAGAGATCGGCAGAAAGCGGTAGGCCACCATGCCGACCAGCAGGATCGCTGCCATCAGCAGGGTGGTCGCAACCGGCCGCAGGATGAACGGGCGCGACGGGCTCATGCCGTGCTGCTTTCAAGGTCGGCGAAGGACCGCCAGGCGCTGTTTCGTGGTGAACCGCTTCCGCCTCGGCTGCAGACGCCAGACATCACTTGGCCGCCATCACTTGGCCACGGCTGGGCCGTGCGGCGATTTCGCCTCGGCTGTGGCGCCCGGTCGGCCCCCGGCCGCCGCGGCGCCCTTGTCCGCGGGCAGCGTCACCGAAGCACCGTCGCGCAGGCGATCGGTGCCATCGGTCACCACCCGGTCGCCCGGATTGAGCCCTGAC
>DASYBP010000450.1:0-5743 GCA_036500715.1 Rhodopila sp. | reverse complement strand
CTTTGTATGGCGCTCCCACCAACGCTCCACGCCGCCCCGCCGGGCGACAGCATCGTTGCCCAGGCGGATGGATTGACCGTCCACGATGCGTGGGCCCGAGCCTCCGCCGGGGCAGCCACCACTGGCGCGGCCTATGTCATGGTGATGGGCGGTTCGCAGCCTGATCAGCTGCTCGGCGCCAGCTCACCGGTCGCCGCGACGGCCGAGGTGCACCAGACGCTGACCGAGAATGGGGTGATGAAGATGCGCGCGGCGCCGAACCTGCCGATTCCGGCCGGCCAGATGGTGACGTTCGCGCCGGGCGGGACCCACATCATGTTGATGGGCCTGAAGCACCCCCTGGCGGCGGGTCAGACCTTCCCCTTGACACTGACGTTCGCCCACGCCGGCCCGATTACCGTCGACGTGGCGGTCCGCGGCGTGGGTCATGGGGCGAATAGCGGCATGGGTGGCCACGACGCGATGCCGATGCGATAGCCTTGAACCGAACGGCAAGCCCGGCGGGACTGCGCGGGCGAGCCGTTAGCGGAGGAGCGACGTGTCGTAGAGTTCCTGAGGCGCGAACGTGGCATAATGTGTCACTATAACTAACTAATGCGCCCGCCTGCTTAGGCCGATCGGGCGATCTGGCAAAACTGACAAAGCTGGCAAAAATAGCCAGGTATTTTGGTGGACTGGGGCTTGAGATACGTTAGTCAGAATAACATATGAAAGAGCCCAGCCGGACCGTCCCAGGGCACATTTCGCAATCAACAGGACCTTCAGCAAGAATGCCGATATATCCTCCCACGCCGCGCCCGCCATTACGGGGCACAGCCACGATGCTGCCGCTCAAGCCGCCGAGCACGCCGTCGCCTACGCCGTCGCCGCAGCCACAGCCGACACCGCAGATCGCGAACCCGCCCAGCGACGTGTCATTGGCGCAGGCTCCCGCCAACGCTCTTATGGTGACCTGGGCAAGCCCCGTCGTCGACACCACGCACGACGCGGCCACTGGCTTCAATCTGCAGTTCTCCCCGACCGGTGCTGATACATGGACGCCCGTGACCCGTGTTAGCAGCCCACACCTCCTGACCGGCCTGGAAGCCGGCACGGCATATGATGTGCAACTTCAAAGCACGAACGCGGCCGGTATCAGTGCATGGACGGCCAGTAGCACGCTGGTGACCGTTACAACTGCACCGAATATGCCGATCAGCGTATCACTGGCTCAGGGCACGGGCAGCGCCCTTTTGGTGACCTGGACCGCGCCGGCCGTCGACACCACCCACGGCCCTGCCACCGGGTTCAACCTCCAATACAGCCCGTCGGGCGCCGGCACCTGGACGCTCGTGTCGAATGTCACCAGCCCGTACGACCTCTCGGGTCTGGCGGCCGACGCGGCGATCGACGTGCAACTGCAGAGCACGAATACCGCTGGCACGAGCTCGTGGTCGGCCACCAGCACGCTCACCACCGGCGCTACAGGGCCGCAGGCGCCCAACGCGCCGACGATCACCAGCGTCGCCCCCCCTTCGGACGGTACGGCTACCAACCTCGCCGTCAACTGGACGGCGCCGGCGATTGACAGCACGCATGACGCGGCAACCGCCTACAATCTGCGGTTCAGTCCCGCAGGCGCCGGCACCTGGACGACCGTGACCGGTGTCGCTAGCCCTTACACGCTTACTGGACTGACCGGCGCCACCGCCACCGACGTCGAAGTCCAGGCAACCAACGCCGCCACAACTCCTGGAGCGTGGTCCGCGACCACGACCGGCACGACCTGGGGCGCGACCGTTACACCGGGCTTCTGGACAGCCGCTTCGACGCAGGTCCACGGCGCGAGCGTTGCGCCGAATGGCGGGGTGCAGATGACGGCAACAGCGGCACCAACCCCGGTAACTGGAGCAGCCTTCGCCTGGTCGACAAGCCCGTCCACGGCCCCGACCACCGGCCTTATCGCGGCATCCAGCGACGGTCAGACCAACGGTTGGGGGCAGTTCTTCGACGCGCCAGCCACAGCCGGTACCTTTTACCTCTGGATGCTGGCGCAAGGCGCTGGCGGGGTCACGACTGGGGCACTTGTCGGATCGGCGATCGCGGTATCCTAATCCTGATGTGATGGTTTCGAAGTCCGCGATATTGAGAAGCACGCACCGAAGCGGACTTCGGAACCATAAACGACATTGGAAGCAATACCTTGCCGGTGCCATCAGTTTCGGAAATTCATCAGGCGGCCGATCCAAGCCCGCGAACTTCCGAACCGGGACGCCAGCGGCGGCGTGGGCCGACGCGGATGGCAACGGGTTATGGCACAGGCTCCATGGCTGGCGAGGCGCTCGAGGTGCCGGGACCTGCCCGGGCGGCCCACCGCTCCGTCCGGCCTCGCTTACTCCGCCGCCGCGTTTTCAGCCGATGGTGCGGTCGTCGTGGCGCGGGCACGTTCGGCGATACGGGCCGACTTGCCGCTGCGGCCGCGCAGATAATACAACTTTGCCCGCCGCACATCGCCGCGTCGGACGACCGCGATCTCGGCAATCATCGGCGAATAGAGCGGAAATACGCGCTCGACGCCCTCGCCGTAGCTGATCTTTCGCACCGTGAAGTTGCTGTTCAGCCCACGGTTGGAGCGCGCGATGCACACGCCCTCGAACGCCTGGGTGCGGGTGCGGTCGCCCTCAACGACCTTGACCGAGACCCGCAATGTATCGCCCGGGATGAATTCCGGCACGGCGCGGCTGGCAGTCAGCCGAGCCATCTGCTCCGCCTCGAACTGCTGGATGATATTCATCGCTTTGTCCTCTTTCCTGTTGGGTCGCCGCCGCCGAGGCCCACAGATCGGGCCGGCGCTCGCGGGTGGTGCGTTCCGCTTCCGCCTGTCGCCAGGCCGCGACGGCGCCATGATGGCCGGACACCAGCACGTCCGGCACACGGCGCCCCTGCCATTCGGCCGGGCGGGTATAATGGGGGTATTCCAGCAGACCAGATGAGAAACTTTCGTCGCTCGCACTGTCAGCCGCACCCATGACGCCGGGCAGCAGCCGGACGATGCAGTCCAGCAACACCAGCGCCGCGAGTTCGCCGCCGGACAGCACGTAGTCGCCGATGCTGAGCTCTTGCATTTCCCGACATTCGATCACGCGCTGATCGATGCCCTCATATCGGCCGCACAGCAGGATCAGGCCGGCGCCGCCGGCGAAACGTTGCGCGTCGGCCTGGGCGAACCGCCGGCCCCTGGGGGTCAGGCACACGACCGGCCGTCCATCCGCCACCGATTCGACCGCGGCATCGACAACATCGGGTCGGAGCACCATGCCAGCACCCCCGCCGAACGGGGTGTCGTCCACGGTCCGGTGCCGATCCTGCGCGAAATCGCGAATATTGGCCGCATCCAGCGACCAAATGCCGGTTTCCAGGGCGCGTCCGGCCAAGGACTGACCAAGCGGCCCCGGAAACATCTGGGGAAACAGTGTCAGCACAGATGCGCGCCAGGTCACGCCGCGGCCTCCGCGTCCGGCGTCACCGCAATCTCCGCCGGCACGATCACCACCAGCCGGCCGCCGGCGAGATCCACCTCCGGCACGCAGGCAACGGTAAACGGAACGATGAATGACGAACCGGCGCCGGCGATTTCGATGCTCGCGCCGGCGCCGTAATCGTGCACCACAGAAATAGTCCCAAGGGCGCGGCCCGCCGGGTCCACGGCCGGCAGCCCGATCAGGTCCGCTAGATAGTACTCATTCTCTTCCGCCGGCGGCAGCGCCGACCGACCGATAAACAGCCTGGTATTGGTCAGCTTCTCGGCCTCTGTGCGGTCGGCCACCTTGACCGCGATGCCGTCAACGATCCGCGAGACCTCAGCGACGCCCTCGGCCTTCCAGCGCAGGACGTAGCGACGTCCTGCCGCATCGGACAAAGGTCCGTACGCGGTCAGATCAGCGGGATCGGCGGTATGGCTGGTGACCTTCACCAGCCCTCGCACGCCATGTGCCCGACCGATCACGCCTAGCTGGATCCGGCTGTCAGCCATCGTTACGCCGCGGCGGCCGCAGCAGCCTTGGCACGCTCCTGCGCCTTCTTCTTGGGCGCGGACTGCCGCGGCTGCTCGTTCCAGGCCAGCATTGGCACCAGACCTGCCTTGCCAAGGAACTTTGCCACCCGCTCCGTCGCCACCGCGCCGTTGTCCAGCCAATGGGTCACCCGTTCGGCCTGGATGCGAACGCGGTCTTCATGTTCCGCCGGCAGCATCGGGTTGTAGCTGCCGACGCGCTCGATGAAACGGCCGTCGCGCGGGCTGCGGCTATCGGCGATGACGATATGATAGTACGGGCGCTTCTTGGCGCCGGCTCGGGCGAGGCGGATCTTCAATCCCATGTAACGGTTACTCCTGGTTAAGCACGGTCTGCGGTTCAGTAGGGTCGGCGGTTTTGGGGGTTCATGCCCTTCGGCATCAGGGCGCCCAGACCGTGACGCATCAGGCCCTTCTGTCCGAGCTTGCCCATTTTCTTCATCATGTCTGACATTTGGTCGTACTGCTTCAGCAGCCGGTTGACCTCCTGCACGGACGTCCCGGAGCCGGCCGCGATGCGCTTCTTGCGATTGGCCTTGATAATGTCGGGCGTGCGCCGTTCCTTGATCGTCATCGAGGAAATGATCGCCGCCTGGCGCTTGAAGACCTTGGTGTCGAGATCCTTGCCCTCCAACTGCTGCATCAGCTTGCCGGCACCCGGCAGCATCCCGACGATCGAGGACAGGCTGCCCATCTTGCCGACCTGCCGAAGCTGGTTGGCGTAATCCTCGAGGTCGAATTTTCCTCGCATCATCTTGGCGGCAAGCTTTTCGGCTTCCGCCTGGTCGATGGTCTCGGTGGCACGCTCCACCAGGCCGACGATGTCGCCCATGCCGAGGATGCGGCCCGCGACGCGTTCCGGATGAAAATCCTCCAGCGCGTCCTGCTTCTCGCCAACGCCGATCAGCTTGATCGGGGCGCCCGTGATGGCCCGCATCGACAGGGCCGCACCGCCGCGCGCGTCACCGTCCATCCGGGTCAGGACGATGCCGGTGACCGACACCGCGTCGTTGAACGCCTTGGCGGTGTTGACCGCGTCCTGGCCGGTCATGGCATCGACCACCAACAGCGTCTCCGCCGGGTTGGTCGCGGCGCGGACGGTGCGGACCTCGTCCATCAGCGCCTGGTCGATCGACAGCCGGCCGGCGGTGTCCAGAATGACGACGTCGAACCCCTCCCGCCGGCCGACATCCATCGCTCGGTTGGCGATCTGCACAGGGGTCTGGCCGGCCACGATTGGCAGGCTGGGGACGCCGGCCTGGTCCGCTAGTTGGGCGAGTTGCAATTGCGCCGCCGGCCGATGGGTGTCCAGGCTGGCGAGCAGGACGCGGCGCTTCAGGCGGTCCTTCAGCCGCAGCGCGATTTTGCCCGAAGTCGTGGTCTTGCCGGAGCCTTGCAGGCCGACCATCAGGATCGGCACCGGTGCGGCGGCATTCAGGTTGATCGGAACCGCGCCTTCGCCGCCCAGCGCCTCGATCATCACGTCGTTGACGATCTTGACGACCTGTTGGCCGGGCGTGACCGAGGTCAGCACCTCGGCGCCAACCGCGCGGTCGCGGACCTTGGCGATGAAGTCGCGCACCACGGGCAGGGCGACGTCAGCGTCTAGCAGCGCCAGACGGACTTCCCGTAGTGCCTCGGTGATGTCGGCCTCGTTCAGCGATCCGCGGCTGCGGAGCTTGTCGAAAACCC